>DPVY01000064.1 GCA_003527965.1 Fidelibacterota bacterium | reverse complement strand
AACCTATTTCAGGACAATACAACATTTCCATCCTCAAATACACTTTCACGAATCAGGATTCACATATTTAAAATAAGTTGCGCAGGCGCCTTCATCACTGACCATACAGGCGCCTTTTGGGTCTTCAGGAGTACAGATTTTCTTAAAGAGTTTACAGTCGGTCGGAACCTTTACCCCTCGCATAATATCTCCGCAAATACAGCCCGGATATTCTTTGGCCGGTTCAGCGACAATATCGAATTTTAAATCAGCATCAAAATCCCGGTACTTATTTTTAATTCTTAAACCGCTTTTCGGAATAATGCCGATCCCCCGCCAGTTAATATCCGACTCTTCAAATACATCCATCATTATTTGCATGGCATTGGGATTGCCGTTTTCTTTCACGCTGCGGGTGTATTGATTTTCGACCCGTCCTTGTTTCCGGTTAATCAGACGAACCAGCATCAATATTGATTGCAGCATATCCAGCGGTTCGAATCCCGAAACAACACAGGATATTCCATAATCCTCGGCAATAAAATCATAAATATGGATGCCGGTGATCGTGGATACATGCCCGGGGCAGATGAAACCATTCAGGTCGATTTCACCGGAATCGAGCAATCCTTTCATTGCGTAAGGCATGGTTTTATGAGCGGATAAAACGCTAAAATTGGTAATCCTATTATCAAATGCATATTGAATCGCAGCTGCGACGGCAGGCGCGGTTGTCTCAAAACCGATCCCGAGGAAAACTACTTCTTTCGCTGGATTATCGATGGCAATCTTAATTGCATCCATCGGCGAATAGCAAATTCGCACATCGATTCCTTTGCCCTTTTCTTTCTGTAAACTGGTCGTACTGCCCGGAACCCGGATCATATCGCCAAATGTGGTGATAATGACATTATCCAAATGAGCAATTTTAACGGCTTTATCGATAAAACTGTTATCGGTGACACATACCGGACAGCCGGGACCGCTGATTAATTTTATATTGTCCGGGATCAATTTTTGAATACCGTATTTGAATATCGTAATCGTATGCCCGCCGCAAACTTCCATCAATTTGATTGGATGTGTTGGACATTCGCGATTTATGGTGTGAATAATTTTTGTAGTCAATTCGGGGTTACGAAATTCCTGAATATATTTCAGCATTTTAATTTACCGTTTTCGCTTTTCACGTTTCTCGGAATATTCTGCAATGTCCTGCCAGATTTGCAGAGTTTCCAGCGCGGCTTCTTCATCTAACTTCTCAATGGCAAATCCGGCGTGAACGATGATATACTCACCGATCTTGATATCGGGAAGCAAGGTCAGGTTTGCACGATACCGGGCGCCGCCGACCTCGGCAACCGCCTCATTATCTTTTATTTCGATGACTTTCATGGGAATCGCTAAACACATGTATCAATTAATCCTATTCCGTTTCCATTTTTTTCAGTTGTGCGCCGGCAATCACAGCCTGTCCGAGTGATATACCGCCATCATTACAAGGAACAACGCTATGAGTGTAAACAATAAAACCCTTTTTCTCAAGAGCATTTTTAAGCCGCGTCAATAAATAATAGTTCATGAACACACCGCCACTCAGCACAATTTCTTTAATGCCCGTCTGCTTTTGAGCTTCGCTTACCCAGATCATAAGTCCGTCAGATAAACCATTGTGAAATTTCTGAGAAATGATACTAATGGAGATTTGTTTCTCAACATCTTTAACCAACTGATGAACCATCTTATCCCATTTTAGAACGATTTTTGAATGCTCATTAATAATCGGAAATTTATATCCTTCCTCATATTCATCCCGGATACATTGCTCAAATTCTACCGCCGCCTGACCTTCATAATTCACCTGATTTCGCAAGCCTGCGACTGCCGCTACTCCATCAAATAATCGTCCGCAACTGCTCGTTATCGGCGAATTCAATCCAGCGCTCATTATCGTAAGCACCAATTTAATTTTTTCAGAATCCAAATTTTTGATAAACGGAATATCAACCAACCTGTCATCAAAGACACTTTGCAGGTAGCTAATTCCCATCTGCCATGGATTTTTTATGGCGGCGGTTCCACCCGGTAATCTGGTTGTTTGAAAATGTCCCAGCCGTTCAAAGCGGTCAAATTCAGCAAGCAGAAGTTCACCGCCCCAAATTGTGCCGTCGGTTCCATAACCGGTTCCATCGAGCACAATCGCCAATACCGGTTGATTTATCCCGTTCTCAACCATACAGGAAACTGCGTGAGCGTGGTGATGCTGTACGCCGACTTTATGAATATTTTGATTATTTGAATTGATATCGGGATAATCTTCAGCATATTTCGTGCTCAAATAATCGGGGTGGAGATCGTAGGCGATAATTTCGGGTTCAATATCGAAAATATGTTTATAATGCGCAACGCCCTCTTCCAGTGATTTCAGGACTTCAATATTTTCCATGTCGCCGATGTGATGACTGAGATAAACAGCGTTATCTTTCGCCAACGCAAAGGTATTCTTCTGTTCCGGTCCACAGGCAAGAACGTGAGAATCAAACTTCCGGTCAACCATGATTTTATCTGGTGCGTAACCACGGGATCGGCGAATCGGATAGGGCTTATTGTTCCATATCCGGTATACCGAATCATCGCAGCGAATATGTATTTCACGATCATTAATCAGAAAATAATCGGCAATCTTGCCTAACCGTCGAAATACATCTTTATTCTTATAAACTATGGGTTCATCGCTGACGTTTCCACTGGTCATTACCAACGGTCGGTCAAAATATTGAAAAATCAGATGGTGCAAAGGTGTATAGGGAAGCATCGCCCCAAGAAAATGGTTATTTGGTGCAATACTTGCCGCCAGGTCGGTTTTTTTTACTTTTTTAAGCAATACTATCGGATGAGCAACCGATTGAAGAAGGGATATTTCAAGATTATTGCCACCACAATACTTTTTAATTACATCTATATTCGGAAACATCACTGCAAAAGGTTTGTCCTCGCGATATTTCCGCTTCCTGAGTAAAGAAACTGCCGCTTCACTGGTCGCATCACATGCCAGATGAAATCCGCCAAGACCTTTGACCGCGATTATTTTACCGCTATTGAAAAGTTCAGCGACTTTTTGATATAATAATTGATTTTCGGAAGCGCTGCCACCGATTTGGATTAGTTCTTGATTTGAATCGAGTAATGTCAGTTGCGGACCACACTCGGGGCAGGCATTTGGTTGGGCATGAAAACGTCGGTTCGAGGGATCGTCGTACTCTGATTGACATTGCGCGCACATCTTGAATTCCGACATAGTCGTTTTAGGGCGATCATAGGGAATATCCTGAATAATCGTATAGCGCGGCCCGCAGTTGGTGCAATTGATAAATGGATATAAATACCGGCGGTTGTCCGGATCGAGCATTTCATTCAGGCATTCCGGGCAGACATCCAAATCCGGTGAAACTGCTGCGGATTTCTTTCCTCCGGAAGGGCTTAACCGAATACTAAAATTGCCAAAAGATTCCTTTGATTCAATCTCTTTTGAAATGCAGCTGACTATTTTACTGCGCGGTGGCGGTGTTTTCTTTAACTTGTTTTCAAAAGAGTGGATATCATCGGTTTGTCCCTGAATAACAATAGTCACTCCCGACGAATCATTTAGAACAAACCCGTTCAATTTGTGACTATTTGCGAGGTTGTAAACAAACGGTCGGAATCCCACGCCCTGGACAATGCCGGTGATCTGTATTTTCTTAGTTATTGTTGTCATAAAAATCCGGTTAATTCATCAAATCCAAATGATTGACTACTATTATAAGAAATCTTTTGATAAAGAACAGGATATTTTTTTGAAACCGCAAAAAGAAGGAAAGATGTTTGGAGTACTGGAGTGATGGAGCGTTGAGACGAGCGGTATTGGGCTGAAATGTTGAGACGATTGGTATAATGCTCAGGAGCATAAAGACGAGGGCAAACCACTTGTGTCTCCGCTCCTGCGGAGACACACATATCTTTCTTGTTGTGCTCACTAACGGCATCGATCAGTAGTAGATTGGTTGCAAAGTAGTCCGCAGGATTACCGGCTTAGTGTCAACGCTGGTGCGTGGCCACGAGCGGTATAAATCCTCCGGATGCCGGAGCGAAATATAAAACCTTCAGAAGGTTTTATAGCAAGTGTCTTGTCCTAAAATAGTT
>DPVY01000164.1 GCA_003527965.1 Fidelibacterota bacterium | reverse complement strand
TTTAAACTTTGGATGCGTGGAAGTTTTCAACAGTTCAAACAACGCCATCTCCACACTGCGAATCTGCACACCTATACTTCCCAATACCCGTATTGTCAAACGCTTATCATTAATGTTCCGGCTCGAAACAGCATCGGTCAACAGAAACACCTCATATCCAAGACCGAGGAGATCGCAACAGGTCTGATAAACACAAACATGGGCTTCAATCCCGCCTACAATAACCTGTTTTCTTTTAATTCGTTTTAACTCATCTAAGAAAGGACCTTCGCCACAGCAGGAGAAGGCGCGTTTTTCAATGGGCTGAAAGTTGTGAATATTCCCGGCTAACTCCGGAAGCGTCGGACCGAGTGCTTTTGTATATTGCTGAGTCACGATAACCGGAATCTGCAAGACGTTAAAACCCCTTACAATTTTAAGCAGATTTTCCAATAATTCAGCTTTTCCGCTCATAACCGGAAACAGGCGCGTCTGTACGTCTATAAGAATTAAGACGGTGTCGTCTATTGTTAATTTCATTGGATTAGCTCCATAACGGATTCCTTTTTATTTCACAAAATATTTTGGGTTGGACACGTTCAAAATGCAGATAGAAGATCCCGACTATAATGAAGAAAAGAAAAATGTTTATCCTGGCACTTTTTTCGGGTTTCATAATCGCCATTATCAATTTGAATTTAAAATTGTCAGACTACAGATGGAATATGAATCCTTTTTTAAATAATTTCAATAAAAATATCAAAAAACAATTTATGGAAATGATTTGCTATTCACTCATCATTTCATAATTTTCAATGCGGAAATAACTACGTGGAGTAAAAATGTTTAGACCTGTCCTGAATCAGTTAAAAAGAGTATCATTGACAGCATGGATTTTTATCGGAATTATTCTTGGTATTTTATCGGGTATCATGCTTGGAGAAACCATTATTCCGGTGGCGGAGATTATTGGAGGCTTATTTCTCAGGCTGTTAACAATGGTTATTATACCGTTAATATTCACCTCGATCACTTCCGGAGTGCTTGGAATCGGAACATCAAAAAATCTCGGCAGACTTGGCTTAAAAACAATGGCATATTATGTAGCATCCAGTCTTATTGCCATTTTAACCGGTCTTTTATTAGTAAATATCATAAAGCCCGGAGTCGGCGCTGAGCTCGGTCTTACCACGGATGTAAATACTTCCGATATTACTGCAGGCGGCTTAGGCGATATTTTATACAGAATAGTACCGAATAATCTAATCTCCTCAATGGCAAACGGTGAAATCTTACCGATCATTTTTTTCTGCCTAATTTTAGGAGCCTTTATATCCAAATTAAATGATCGTCACCGAATCTTGATGACCGATTTTTTCAATGCAGGATT
Source organism: Fidelibacterota bacterium (assembly GCA_003527965.1). Lineage (GTDB taxonomy): Bacteria > Fidelibacterota > UBA2242 > UBA2242 > UBA2242 > DPVY01. Next base: position 6,052 of record DPVY01000164.1, on the reverse strand, counting down.
TGAGGTAATGATGAGTATAACTCATTTTATCATCTGGTTTGCGCCATTAGGCGTCTTCGGGCTGATTGCAAAAGTAACAGCCACCACCGGTCTCGAAGTATTTCGTTCTTTAGGTTGGTATTTTCTGACCGTTCTGGCAGCACTTTTTTGGCATTATTTAATTAACCTTCCGATTCTCGTAATTGCACTTTCAAAAGAAAATCCGCTTAAGCATTTTAAGAATATGGGAATAGCGCTTATAACTGCATTTACGACATCATCTTCTTCGGCAACTCTGCCGCTTACTCTAGAATGCGCCGAAAAGAATGCCGGAATATCCAACAAAATATCCAGTTTTGTGCTACCACTCGGCGCTACCGTAAACATGGATGGTACAGCACTTTATGAATGTGTCGCAGTGATGTTCATTGCCCAGGTTTACGGCATTGAGTTAAACTTTGCTGCGCAATTTACAGTCGTTATCACTGCGTTATTAGCATCAATAGGCGCCGCCGGAATTCCTATGGCGGGGCTGGTTATGATGTCAATCGTGCTGAAAGCGGTTGGGTTGCCGTTGGAAGGAATTGGACTAATATTAGCAGTTGATCGGATCCTGGATATGATCCGGACGTCAACGAATGTCTGGAGCGACAGCTGCGGCGCTTTGATTATCGCAAAATCCGAAGGAGAAATAAACAATCCCGCCGTATCATCTTAGATATTCGTGAATGATCGAAACACCCCCATAAATTAAAAGTATCAGGATAATGCAATCGATATTTGCCATTGACAATTAGCTTTACATCCCTTAAAATGTAAGAGTGAGTTAAATAACTTTAAATTTAGGAGGGATTATGAAAAATTTTATTCTTATTGTGCTTTTAGCAGGAGCCTTTGCTTTGGTGTTAGGGATTATCACCCAGCTCATTGGTCATGCGGTAATTATTACTGCAGCGGGGTGGAACGGTTTCGCTCAATCTCTTGTGTTATTGTCAATCGGAGCCGGCATTCTGGAACATTTGAATAAGAAGTAGCCGGTATTCCAGGCAGATTTTTAAAGGGCAGGTATTTGATTAAATTCCTGCCCTTATTTTATTGACACCCAGACATGTCTTGCGCGTGGTCCGTCAAATTCACAGAAAAAGATTCCCTGCCAGGTCCCCAGCTTCAGTTGCCCCCCGCTTACGATGATCTGAACACTATTGCCGACAAGTGACGATTTAATATGAGCGTCTGAATTGCCTTCCATATGGCGATAATTTTCATGTAGTGGAATCATTTTATTCAGTTTCATCTGTATATCAGCGGTAACATCCGGATCGGCGTTTTCGTTGATCGTTATGGCGGCGGTAGTATGCGGACAAAATACGGTGCATATTCCCTCATCAACATCACTTTGTTGAACAACCGATCTGACTTGAGACGTTATATCAATGAATTCATTTCGATTTGAGGTTCGGATTGTAAATTCAGTCATTATTGATAACCTTTAAGTTTTTCGTTCCTTTTTCCGGGCCGATGGAAACAGAACATTGTTCAAGATCAGGCGATAACCCGGAGAATTCTTATGCAATTCAAGTTTCGTCGGCGGATCGCCTACATAATGCCGGTAATCTTCGGGATCATGCCCGCCTAAAAAGGTAAACGTCCCATTCCCAAAATTTCCGTGGATGTATTTGATCTGTTCTCCGCCTTCCACTTCACCCATAATCACCACAGACTTCTTGACTTTATCGCGTTTGAATCCTGTTGTTTGCCCCATAAATCCTTTAATAACTCCTACGTGATTTTGCGTCAGCATCGTAGGCACCGGATCGTATTTTGCAGAAAACTCAAAAAGTGTGAAGTAGTCCGCCTCGGCGCCGGGAGCGATAGCCTGAAAGCTGGGCGGGTAATCAATATCGGAATATTCATAGATCATCGGATCAAAATATAGTTTGAAATTTTCAAAAGCGAAAGTTTTGCTAAAATCCAGTTTTGCCTGGGCATTGGGATCTACCGGATCTCCATCAAATACCGATGCTACAATATCAACCCCTTCGGCAGATAAAGCAATATCGAGAGCATCGGTCGCGGAACACATTGCAAACAGAAAACCGCCCTTGCCCACATAGTCCCGTATCTTTCTGGCAACCGCTTTCTTCTCATCCGACACTTTTTGAAATCCAAGCCTATGTGCCGTTGCCTCAAATTCCGCCTGCTGGGTTTGATACCATTCCTGGTTCCGGTAGTTGCCATAGAACTTTCCGTATTGACCGGTAAAATCCTCATGATGCAGGTGCAACCAGTCGTAATCAGCCAGTTTTCCATCGAGAACTTCATCATCCCAAATAATATCATAGTCAATTTCGCCATAGGCTAATGCCAGGGTAACCGCATCATCCCAGGGTTGTTTATTGGGAGGCGAATAAATTGCAATCTTCGCTGCCTTTTCGAGTATTACAATATCCATGTTACTTTCGTCAATGGTCGAATATATTTGCAGGATTTCCGGTGAAGAGAGCTCTTCATAGCGTACCCCCCGCAAACGAAGTTCTTTGATAATTCCCGGATAGCTATCCAGCAAAAAAGATCCGCCCCTGTAGTTCAGCAGCCATTCCACCGTTATTTGCTGCTTCAAGACCCAATAAGTCAGACCATAAGCCTTTAAATGATCAGTCTGGGTCTGATCCATTGGAATTAGCAAGCGTTGCGCCGGAGCTGAAGTGCCAACACCAAGTATTATCAGTAGTATAATGAGGAGTTTATTGAATCGTAATTTTTTCATTTTTCGGTTTCCGGTAATTTAAAACTATTACAGATTATTTCTCGGCAATGGCGCGTTTTGCAGTTCACGCAACCGTTTCCGAACCGTATCCGTATAGAGTGAATTTGGATAACGCTGCAGAATAATTTCATACCACGTTGCCGCATATTCAGGATTGGCGTCACGAAATTGAGCAATCTCCCCCATCATAAACAAGGCATTATCCGCATAGACATTCTCCTCTATAAGCAACGGATCAAGATTCTGTTCCGCCTGCTCAAATTGTCGGAAAAACAGGTCGATCTGAATTAAGCGAAAGCGAACGGGGATCGATATATCCTCCGAGGGATAATTGATCAGAATATAGTTCAACACTTCCTTTGCTTCGGATAGTTTGTTTTGACGCAAATACTGTTCGCTCCTAATAAAATCATTCAGAGCTTCTTGCGATGACGTTTCGCCAGCCGACTGATATTTCTCAATAAAACCGGTAAATTCAATAACATCATTGAACAGAGGATCATTAATTCCAAGCAACCCCAGTAAATCATTTTTCCGCGAAACGACCGAATCAATTTTGCCAGAGTAAAATTCCGCCAACATTAGTCTAACAGTCAGCGCCTTCTCTACCGGAGAACCGCTGTACGCCGGCAAAGTTTCCTTAATATATTGAATTGCATCGGCAGACTCGCCTTTGGCAAGCATCAGATCAACCAGCCTTACGATACATCGGCTGCGAATCTCCCAATCGGATCCGTTTTGAATTGCGGCTTGATACAATTTCCCGGCGCCGTCAAAATCCTGCAATACGCGGTACCTGAGTTCCGCCAGTCGGTAAAGAGCCTGAGCGGTGAATAATGTTCTGGGCAGATTGGTGATAACCGAATCGTAAATGGCGAAGGCTTTTTTAATCTGGTGCTCTTCCACATCGATCCCGGTAATATAATCGGAAGTGAAAAAGAAATTACCTTTATAAAAATAATCAAAGGGTGACAACTCCCGATCTGCAAACATCTCTTTTTCAAAGGCATCGGCAAGTCCAAGCAGCGCATTTGGTAAAATGCTCCGAAATTGATTGGTCGCTATAATTCGCGTATAGATTTCCTCGGCAAGTCGGTATTCGCCCTCCTTTGCCAGATCCATAGCGAGATCAAGGATCTCGCTGCCCTTATACTGATTCAACGATTCAAAAAGCATAATCTCATTTACAGCGTCTGTATAATGATGAAATTTAAACATAATATCCGCTCGCAATTTGTGAATTTCACGGGGAGCATTTTCTCTGTTCAGCTCTTGTTGAATCAGCGAATCAAGTCCCGCATACAGGCTGCTGTCGGTAGGAAAACGTAATATCCGGTTACTGATTTGCCAGTAATTTCTGGGATTGTTTCTGCCCCAGATAAGATATTCCCGGGCGCTTTCCAGATAATTTCCCCTCATCATCTGCATATTCGCCACTTCAAGAGCAAACAGGTCAGCTTGCCCATAATGATCGCGAGCCAGCTGAATCAAATTATCGGCGCGTTCAAATTCCTTTAACGAAATTAAACCATTGTATAACGTACAAAAAAAAGACTGCGAATATTTTAAACGTCGTAACTCCGATTGCCAGTATTCATCGGCAAGGGTTGTGTCACCGCGGCTGAAATAGAGTTTTCCGAGATCGACAATTGCATTTTCAGCATTAGGATTATACTGTAAATGCTGTTGAATAACCCTCTGCAATTCAGCATAATTTTTCAAACTGAAGAGATGGTGGGTATAGCGCTGATAATAGTTGTAATTTCGGGGATCTTTGTCGACAAGGTATTTATAGATTTCAAGGGCCTGGTCAATTTGCCCCTGTTTTTCAAATCGTTGTGCAAATCGAAATTTAGTCTCTAATTCTCTCTTTACAACCTCAGGGGATTGCCAGTGTTGCTGACCAAAACACTCAAAGGAAAGAATCGATATGGTGAATATTATCGAAAAGAAAATCATCGGTCTCCGACCGGTAAAATAGGGGCTATTTATTCTCCGATAATCGATCACAGCCGCCCTATTTTCAAGTTTTAATTTAATGTTCCGCCTCTTTAGATAATAATTCAAAATATTGCCGGATAAGTTCCTCGTATTCCCGGGTATATCCCTCTTTGAGCGCTTTTTCCAGATTCTCCTGCAATAACGACCTTTTTTCGCCCAGATGTCCCGGTAACCGGTCGGGCGATTCTCTGATGAAATCAACGCCTGTTTTGCTCTTACGTTCCTTCTTAAAATCCTGGGTTCGTAAGGACTTCTGAGCATCCAGTAACCGGGAAAGTATCCGCTGCTGTCGCTCAAGGGTCTTGCGAAGAATACGGTTTTGCTGCAAATCCTTAATAACGTCGTCCATATCTTTGGCAATTCCGCCCAAATCTCCGCTTTTTTGAGAGCTTTCGCCGATTTCATTCTGAAGTTGTTCAAGAGATTTTCGAAGCTGCTGTTGCCGCGCCGCCATTCTCTGCATAGCCGCCTGTTGTCCGGCCTTGCCGATTCCGAGCATTCGGGTCTCATCATTGATTCCCTGTTGCTGACCAGCCATATTCTGCAATTGCTGCAGATAATTTTCAAAACCGGATGCCGATCCACTGGATTGCAGATTTTGCATCGAATTGATTAATTCAAGGACTGATTGATTCAATGCCGCCGTAGCCGTTTGCGCCGAGCGGGACGCAGCTCCGGGATTACGTTCTTCCATCTGCTGAACGGCATTATTCATTGCCGCCGACGCCCGCCCGAATCCTTTCCCAACGCGGGTTGATAATCCAAAGGTTTTGTTTGATAAAGAAATTAAATCATCAATTAGTTTCACCAGATTTTGCCGAAGTTGTTGTTGATTAACGGCAACATCCATCAGGCGCTCACTTTGACGGGGCGTTTGCCCAATTTCTTCACTCAGGCGCTCCTGATTTTGAGACAGCTGCAGGGTTTTATAAATCACATTGCTGAAATCATTTATAACCTCTTCCATATTCTTCTTGTTAAAATCGGCTTGAAACTGCTTCATTTTATCATGGAAGTTTTGTAGCTGCTCCTGACTGGATTTCGCAGACTGCCGGGCTTGCTGCTTTTTGGCGCTGTTCATCATTTTCTGCGCCCGCCTGACGTCATCCATCAAAGATGATTTTTCAAACTCGCTGATCAGATTTTCCAACTGTTCTGACGGCATCAGGGGAAAATCCTGCATATCCACACTGGTGCGCTTCATCAAATCATGGGCGATTTCAGTATCTCTTTCGATTGATTTTTCTTCTCCGGCGAGTTGTTTAAATTTCGTGTTTTCGTCCGGTTCAGTCTTTTCCAACTCAC
>DPVY01000172.1 GCA_003527965.1 Fidelibacterota bacterium | reverse complement strand
TAAATTCTTGGCCGAGTCTTTGAATGGTCATGGAAATGGCGCCAAGTGGATTACGGATTTCGTGGGCAATGCCGGCGGCTAACTCGCCAATGGCGCTTATCTTTTCTTTTTGCCGTAAATCGTGTTGAAGCATATAAACTTCATTGGTAATTTTCTCTTTTTCTTTTTCCAGCAGCCGGATGTTTTGGATGGATATGGAATAGGAAAATAAAATAAAACTGATAATCAAAAGCACGGTTAACCGGATTAGCACATATCGCAGTACATCTCTTTGCATTTTTTGGACAGGGGAATAGTCCAGACCGATACGGATAATTCCGTAGGGTTTATGCATTACGGTTAAAGGCAGAATCGTCTCAAAGATGCGGTCATTGTTATAATACAACGTGCGCCAGCGAAACTGCTTGGTTTGCCGGACGGTGGAAAGCAAGTTGTCATTGGCAAAGTGAGACAGGGTGTCCAGATTGCGGGTTTTGGCCAGAATACCGTTGGAGTCCTGAATGGCAATATAGATTAGAGATGAGTCCGAGATCATTGTATTCAAATAGCGTTCGATGCCGATTGTCTTTTGGATGGCAGTAAAGAGCTGTCCCTTTTTGGTGCCTACAATGGCGCCGCCGTTTGTTCGTGCAATGGCGATGACATACACCTCTTCATTATCATTCTCTTTTTCCAGATTCTGGAGACCGAGCACCAGTTTAGTTTTCTTTCCGTTCAGGATCGGCTCGATCAATTGGCGGATATTACGGCAGTACCGGTCTTCGTGGCTGTAAAATTCTCTTATTCCGGCGCGATTGTAAAAATTAATATTGTAGATTTTGGTCTCTGCGGCGTATTTTTCCAGATAGTTATTGTCAATATTGCTGAAATTTTCGAGTTTGCCCAGTAGATTCAGATTTGAAAAAAACCAGAACTGAATATAATGCTCCAGGATATTATAACTGATGATGGAATTGGCCGCCGATTTTTGGATTGTATTGGCGACTAAATGAGTAAAATGCGTCATGTTATCAATGATGGTTTTCCGGCGTGACAGGTAATCCGTGAAAGCGGAAATACCGAGAATCAGGCAAAGGAGAATAAACACCGAGATTAGGATCTTGGTGGTTGTGATTTTTTTTAAACGTGTTAAATGTGCTTTCAACTGAACCTTCAATAGTTCTTACCTTTAAATATAGGGTTGACAAAAAAAATAATGAAGGTAAATCTCAATAAAAGAAAAACCGGATAGCGGGGAGAGGGGGAGCTATCCGGTTTGTCCTGTATGAGAATTGTAGGTTTTGTGACTTAATCCCAGGGCTCCGGACGGATCAATAAAACGGCCAGCGTACCAAATAATCCCGAAATTGCAACAATCAGGAAATCGATCCAGTTTTCTCTTAAATTTTCCTGATACACTCGCTTTTTGATGAACACTGCTATCAGCAGTGCGACGGCAATTCCGATAAATGCCAGCCATCCGGCGAACTGGATATTAAAAAGAACATAATCGGTATTGGCATTTGTGCGCTCGACGGACAGGGGAAAGAGTAGCGCGGCAACTTTACTACAAAACCGTTCAGATTTTGGTGACATGGCAATCTGAAAGGTGTCAACGATATTGTAATTCTGATCCATGACGGTGCAATACAGCTCCTGCTTATTAAAGATGCGAACAGTTTTGTAGATTGGATCGATCTGCAACATCAGGGACATATTATCGGCGTTATAGCCCCTGGTTGGCAATTTAATTAATTGATAATTATCATAACCGATTAAATACACTTCGTTGGCAGTGGTAACGAGCAGTCCGTAGAATTCCCGGCGTGCATGTTCCCGAATAGAGATATAGCGAATGTTCAGATCAGTGGGGATTCCTGTATTGCTGCAGATAGGTTGCCCCTTAATTTGTTTCAGGTGAAAAACCCGGTTTTGAGCATCAATGATAAAATAGCCTTCGTCGAACGACTTACGTGTCGTGGGGTTTCCGGCGATTATGCGGGCGGGAAATCGAAAACCCTGCTCCATTAGCGCTTCATGAAAGATTCGGGAGAGGGAGTCGTTGACGGTATTGCTGCGGGAATCAAGAAACTCGAATTTTTTATCAATTCTGAATAAGTAGTCCGGCATTTCCAGGCGGGTATAATCGGATTGGGATTCAAAGAGAGGGTTGAGATTAATTAATGGAGTATTCAGATCTACCGGACGGACGCGCACGAACTGCGTATTCCGGCGAATAAAAGAGATGCTTATCGGAATACCGGCAATGGTGTCCGGGAGAATGCCCCATTTATCCAGATCGTAATAATATGAAAACGGCAGCAAAGTCTCGAAGGATTTACGATCGTAGGTATTGCCCTTAGCGTCATGGTACCGTGTATCGTTGCCGCTCTTTTCCGCAAAGACAAAGTCCTTGATTATTGGACTGTACTGGACTTGCGGACTAGTAGCTGGTTTATCAAAAACCATCCAGTAAAGATTTGGCAGGAGAATTGCCTGAGATATAATCAGCAAAAGGATAATAGCGTAACGGGATATTTTGGGCATCATAAGCGACTTCCTTTCCGTAAACGATAACCGGGGAAAATAATCATCGGGATAAACAGCAGTGAAACGAGCAGATAAGTGGCGAAGGAGCCGGCGTATTGACAATAGCTGCTTTCCAGATAGAGGCTTTGAATAAAAGGACCGAAGAGGAGCAGATATACAATTCTGTATTTCCAAGATGGATCAATCACAATGACCGAGGCACCTAAATAGCTGACAAATCCGCCTAAAAGCCAGGGCGCCACCGTGACCAGAGAACTAAATCCTACCTCTTTGGGAAAGAAGCTCATACCCGTGATTGTCAGCCCGATAATGTAGATCAGGGAAATTACCACAAAAAAAACCAGACCGACACTAATCATCAGAAAAAGTGAGCCGGTTTCCGAGAAAGGGAGATGAAAAGTCAGGCGGTAGCGTTTTTTAGTCATTTCCGGGAAAAACTGAACCAGCGCCATTATTATGGCAATGACTGCGGGAAGGTATTTCAACATTGAATAATACAATGCCTTTCGTTGGATGAAATAGATCCAGACATCGATCGGATCATACATAGTGAAAGTATGGCGTAAATCAAGATGCAGATACACCAAAAAGCCGATCACGGTTAAAAGAGAGCCAATGGCGACCCAGCGAATTTTTAACCATTCTTTATAGAAAATTGCTTTGACCATATTCATATTCATTTTCTGTCCTAATATTTTCCGGTTAAGCCGATAAAGGCATGTTCAAGATTCATGGATATTTCACGAAAATCAGTATAGATAATTCCCTTGCCAGTGAGATACTGTTGCACCTCTTTGGCCGTCTTAAAAGAATATAATGTGTAACTGTTTTTAATGTTTTCCCAGTTGGCGGTCACATCATCGTGCTCGAAAACCGGCAACTGTCCGTCCACTTTGAAGTGGTATTGGCGAAAGCTGTCCAGAAATTCGCGAATTGGCATCTGAAGCAGAATTTTTTGGCGCCCGATGATAATAGCGTCATCGATTACCTGTTCCAGGTCCTGGATAATATGAGATGTCATAAAGACAGTTTTGTTGTTTTCCCGGACATAATCTATCAGATAGTCAATGAACAGCATACGATAGCCCGCGTCCAGCCCCATGGAGTAATCGTCCAGAATCATCAGTTCGGGATCCTGTGCCATAATCAACCCTAACGCGACCTGTGATCTCTGTCCACAGGACATATGCGATATTTTATGATCGTAGCTGACTCCCAGCCGATCGATCAGACCGTAGTATAAATCTTTTCTCCAATTGGGAAAAAAACGGCTGTAGAATTTTTCCACCTGAGCGACAGTCATAAATTCGTAGCAGACATGTCCCTCATGCAGCAGGCCGATTCTTGAACGAGTTTGGGGGAGCAAGTTATGAGATTCTTCTCCAAGCACATAACATTTTCCGCTTGTGGGCCTTAAAAATCCCATCAGGATGTTAATGGTCGTGGTCTTACCCATGCCGTTCTTACCCAGAATCCCGAATATTTTCCCTTTCTGAACCGAAAAATTCAGGTCTTTGTAGATTAATTTGTTACCATAGCTAT
>DPVY01000337.1 GCA_003527965.1 Fidelibacterota bacterium | reverse complement strand
AAGTCGGACGCATTCCATTATACTTACTGGATACCAATATTGATGAAAATTCTGAAGTTGACCGTAAAATAACAGCGGAATTATACGGCGGCAATAAAGAGATGCGAATTCAGCAGGAGCTACTATTAGGAATGGGCGGCGTCAGAGCGCTTAAAGCGGTTGGAACATCGGTTTATGTTTGTCACCTTAACGAGGGGCATTCGGCATTTTCCGGTTTGGAAAGAATCAGAAGTCTTATCAAAGAATCTAATTTGTCGTTTTATGAAGCATTAGAAGTTGTAAAATCGAGTTCAATTTTTACGACTCATACTCCTGTAGAAGCCGGGATCGACCTGTTTTCGCCCGAATTAATTGAGAAATATTTTAAAGATTATTGCAAGGACGTTGGGATTTCAATTAATGATCTGCTGGCATTAGGGCGAAAAGATCCAAAAGACATTAAAGAAGATTTTTCAATGGCTATCCTGGCGATTAAATTGTCCTTAAAAACAAATGCGGTCAGCGAATTACATGGTGTTGTTGCCCGGAAAATGTGGAAATCGCTCTGGCCTGATATTTTAACAGAGGAAATTCCGATTACCAGTGTGACAAATGGTATTCATCATGCTTCATGGATTTCCGGAGAGATGGCAAATCTATATGCTCGCTACCTGGGTCCGGAATGGTCAGGCAAGCCCGGCGGAAAGGATACCTGGGAAAAAGTTCATCAAATCCCGGATGGGGAATTGTGGCGAACCCATGAAAGAAGAAGGGAGCGATTAGTCGGTTTTGTGCGCCGAAGTATTGTCAAGCAATATAAAGACCTTGGTAAACCGCCGCATGAAATCGAGCGGGTTAAGAGCGTTCTGAATACGGAAGCGCTTACTATTGGATTTGCCCGCAGATTTGCGACATATAAGCGTGCGGCGCTAATTTTTAGTGATCCCGACAGACTGGCACGAATACTCAACAATAAGGAACGTCCGGTTCAGATTATTTTTGCCGGAAAGGCTCATCCGCAGGATATTGAAGGTAAAAAGTTAATTCAAAAAATATTAAAACTTTCACATGAAGAAGAATTTTATCAGTCAGTCATATTTATCGAAAATTATGATATGAATGTCGCCCGCTATCTTGTTCAGGGGTGTGATCTATGGCTAAATAATCCAAGGAGAGGATTAGAGGCTTGCGGTACGAGTGGAATGAAGGCGGCTGTTAACGGCGGTTTGAATTTTAGTACACTTGACGGTTGGTGGGATGAGATTTATCATCCTGGAAATGGTTGGGCGATTGGTGAGCGTGAAGTTTATGATGATTTGGAATACTGGGATCAGCAGGAAGCCAATAAACTCTACAACGTTCTTGAAAAAGAGATTATTCCGGCTTTCTACTACAGAGATACCGACGGATTACCACGGGATTGGATTCACCGTGTAAAAAATTCTATGATTGATATTTGCCCCGTTTATAATACGAACAGAATGCTGCGTGACTACACGGAACAGCTATACTTTCCGGCGTCTGAAAGGGCATTTGAAATGTGCAGTAATTCGTTCAGCCTTCCCAAAGAGATGGCAAAGTGGAAAAAACATATGCGTGATAGGTGGAATTCAATTAGATTTCTAAAAGTTGACGCCGGTTCAATGAAAGAATTATCCGTTAAAAGTACACTTGACATTAATGCTGAAATCTATCTGGATGGAATTAGCCCCCATGAAATTGAACTGCAAATATATTATGGAAAAGTCGATAGTGATGGGGCGATTATAGATGGGAAACTGGTTTCTATGTCCCTGGAAGCGGAAATGGGAGCAAATAAGTTTCGATATAAAGGTTTTCTGGAGAATTGGGATAGTGGATTAAACGGCTATACCGTGCGAATAATACCGAAACATGAAGCGTTATCAAATTCCTTCGAAGATGGATTAATTCATTGGTTTGAGGGATAAAAAAATATATATTTATTCAGTGTTCTGACGATTTGTTATTATTTGAAAGACTTAATAGATGAAAATACTGAAAGATGACGAGGCTATCCGTCGAATAAAATGCGCCAAAGGGGTTGCCGTATTGACGGGCGCGGGAATTTCCGCCGAAAGCGGCATTCCGATATTTCGTGGTGAAGAGGGGCTTTGGACGAAGATGTCCCCGGAAGAAATGGCCAGTTTCGAAGCATTTTATCACAATACGGCGATAGTGTCGGAATGGTATCAGCATCGGCGAGACATTATTGATAAATCTGAACCTAATTCCGGTCATAAGGCTTTGAAAATGCTGGAAGGTTTAGTGGGAGATTTTAGCCTGATCACCCAAAATATTGATGGATTACATCAGCGTGCCGGCAGTGGGAGCGTCATTGAATTGCACGGCAATATAATGGAAAATTATTGTATTAAATGTAATCAGCAATATTCCCCGCAGGAATTTGATGAAATATATCAGCAGAACCCGGAGCATATTCCGCGTTGTTACTGTGGCGGTTTAATTCGTCCGAATGTGGTTTGGTTTGGAGAACAACTGCCGGTTGAATGCATCGAAAATGCTTACCAAGCCGCAATAAACTCAGATATTTTTCTTGTGGTAGGGACGTCTGCATATGTTGCTCCTGCTTCAGACTTACCGAGATTAGCAAAACAAAACGGATCCTATTTGATTGAAATTAATCCCAACAAAACGGCGATTAGCCATATCGTTGATTTGAGATTAGAAGGGTCTTCCGGCGTGGTATTGCCGTTGTTAGTCGACGACTTTAAAGAAATAATGCTGGAAAACAAGCAATTCACCCGCTAATTATTAATACTGTTGTGCAAAAAATATTGAAGAAAAGTCAACAATATCTAAGCATTTTTAGCATTATCGGATTTTTAATTTTTGGTTCGCAATGCGCTTATTTTAACACTTATTATAATGCGGAGCAGTACTTTAAAGAAGGTCAAAAGGAACTTAAAAAAGTGCAGGAAGGACAGATTTCCGCACAGGCTAAGAAAAACTTTAATATTGCCATTGATAAAGCCAACAAAGTTCTTGCAAATTACCCCGATAGCCGTTGGACGGATAATGCATTATACATTATTGCTATGTCCAATTATTTTAAAATGGATTACTCCACATCACGCCGGAATTTTGAGGAGTATTTTGCTAAATACCCCGCCAGTGGTCTGCGCTCTCAGGCTGAAATATGGTATGGGCGTTGTCTGTGGAAATTAGGCGAACGGGAACTGGCATTACATCAATTAAATCGATCGGGGCAGAATGTAAAAGATAATGATATAAAAGCCGAAATATATTCCGCAATCGCCGAATTGTACCAATCGTCAAACCAATTGGATTCGGCGCGCCAATACTATAAAAAGACCACGAAAATTAGCACCGATCCCGAAATTGCCGCTAAAGCTCAATATAATATTGCCGAAATCGATTTACTTCAAAATGACATGGAACTGGCTGTCAAAGATTTAAAGGCGGTGTCAAAATACGCTCCATCTAAAGAGTTAAAAGACCGTATGCAGGTTCTTTTGACACGGATTTACCGTGAAGCCGGTATGTATGCGAAGGCGCGTGAACTTATTAATACAAAACTCAACGATGTGGCAAATGAAAATATCTGGGGTGACCTGGAATACCAGTTGGGGTTGATCTATCTGGCGGAGCAGGATTACGAATCGGCGTCATTGCGATTCAGTCAGATAACCGAAAAATACAGCGGTAAACCGGTTTCGGCGCAAGCCTATTATCAACTGGGCTTGTTGAACATGAAATATTTTCATGATTACGAAAAAGCGCAGAAGAGCTTTTCGATGGTAGCTCGCGAGAATAAAACTTCTGAATTTGTCTTTGACGCAAAGAATAAAGAGCTGGAAATTAAGCGCTATTTTAGTATCAGGAAAAATCTGGAAAAAGCCTGGAAAGATGCCGAGCCCTTTGATCTGTCGTTAAGGGGCATTGCAGACAGTAACGATGTTGCTCTTGAAGATGACGCCCGACCTGAAGACTTGAAGAAAGCGATCGAATATCACGAGCAGGAAAAACGAAAAGATGCCGATACAACAGCTATTTTTAATAAATATTATCAATCGTTATATGAAATTGGGGAACTCTATTATTTTAATTTTGAACAATCTGACAGCGCTTTCAATTATTTCAATAAAATTAATAAATCCCAATATTTTAATTCTTTTCAGGATAAGTCCTTGTACGCTCTTTATTATATATTTGATGAGATTGGGGATTCAGTCAAATCTAGCGCATACCTCGACACGCTTCGATTTCTATACCCGGATTCGCCTTATTTAGCCTTCATTGAAAAACGGGAGGCTGTTTTACCTTCGGAAGAAATGCAGGCGCGTCAATTATTTTGGGATGCCGAAAAGTGGCTTGATAGTAATGTAGATTCGGCAATAACTGTTTTTAATTCCGTATATAGGCAATATCCGGCAACATATTACGCAGAAAAAAGTGTGTTGAATATTGCCTGGATTTACCATCATAAATATTATGATCTTGATAATGCAATTAAATGGTATAAAATATTTCTCGATGAATATCCGGAAAGTGAAAATATCTCCCTCGTAAAACCGGTTCATAATAACTTAGCAGGTATTTATACAGCCATGAATGCTCCTCCGGCTGATACCACTAAAAGTGTAAGTACTGAAGATTCTTTTTTAGAAGAAAAAAC
>DPVY01000032.1 GCA_003527965.1 Fidelibacterota bacterium | reverse complement strand
CCTATTTTAGGACAATACACTTAAACAAATATCAAATATCAAATTCCAAATTTCAAGTAAATTACAAATAACAATTTTCAAATTTCAAATCTTTGATTTAGTATCTTGATTTCTCGATGATTGATGAAAGTATCTTTTTTATCTCGATCGCTTCAGTAATCAGACGATTACTTCCCATAATAAACTCGTCTGAGTTTATTTCAGATAATAAACGTAACCAATAAATACTCTCTTTGGCTTCTTTTCGACTTATCTTAACGCGCATTAAAAAATCTTTTTTACTTAAGGATTCATTCGCTTCGATATAATTAGCACCAATGGAACCGGAAGATCTAATCAGTTGTTTCTCATCTTCTATGTTACTTATTGATTTAGGAAAACTCTTCAAGAATATTCGTACATCTTTCGCAAATTGAAATGTTCTCTCCTCAAGGTCATATATCGGGGTTTGTTTGTTGGCATTTGTCATTTATTTGTCATTTGATATTTGTATTTTGGAATTTTCTCACGATTATTAATGTCCTATCGTTAGATTTATTTGATTAACATCGATTTACGGTTTCCAGTCAGCCGGGTAATCTCATCCCTTAATTCCGCGGCTTTTTCGAACTCCAGCGCCTCCGCTGCTTTGACCATCTCTTGCCGTAATAATTCCAGGAGTTCGGTTTGATCCATTTTGTTTCGATATTGATCGGTCCGCAATTGCCTTTTTCCGGTCATCTCACCCGGTCTGACATCCGCTACTAAAGTAGCAGACATAATCTCTTCAACTGACTTATAAATTGTCCGCGGTATAATGCCATGCTGTTCATTATATTCTCGTTGAACTTTTCTGCGCCGGCTCACTTCCCGAATAACTTTATCCATAGATGGAGTTATTTTATCGGCATAAAAGATGACCTTGCCGTTGATATTCCGGGCAGCCCGCCCCGACACCTGCATCAGCGACCGCTCCGACCGGAGGAATCCCTCTTTATCGGCATCCAGAATCGCCACCAGCGACACTTCCGGAAGATCCAAACCCTCCCGGAGAAGATTAATCCCAACCAACACATCAAACTCACCGAGACGGAGATCCCGCAGGATTTCCACCCGGGCCAGAGCCTTGATTTCAGAATGAAGATAGCGAACCCGCAGCCCCAAACCTCGTAAATAATCCGCCAGATCCTCAGCCATCTGTTTCGTTAAAGTGGTGACAAGCACTCTCTCTTTTCTTTTGGTAACAATTGTTATCTCTTCTACAAGATCATCCATTTGATGCCTGCTCGGCTTTACAATAATTTCAGGATCAATAAGACCGGTCGGTCGGATGATCTGTTCCACGATAACTCCCTGACACAGTTCCAGTTCATAATCTGTCGGCGTGGCGGAAACAAACACCACCTGCTTAAACATTTTTTCAAATTCCTGGAACTTCAAAGGTCGGTTATCTAATGCAGATGGCAGGCGAAATCCGTATTCTACTAAAACCTCTTTCCGGGAACGGTCACCGTTGTACATCGCCCGCAGTTGAGGCAGCGTAACATGGGATTCATCGATAAACAGCAGGTAATCATCTTTGAAAAAATCGAGCAAAGTATAGGGCTGTTCGCCTGGTTTACGACCGGAAAAGTGTCGCGAATAATTTTCAATCCCCGAGCAATAGCCCACCTCGTCAATCATCTCCATGTCAAAGCGGGCCCGCTGTTCCAGGCGCTGAGCTTCCAGGAGTTTCCCGGCTTCCCGCAAATCATGCAGACGCTCATCCAGCTCAATCTCAATCGTTTTCAAAGCCTTTTTAACGGTCTCCTCGGAAGATATAAAATGCTTAGCCGGGAAAATCACAACGCTTTCCAGTGATTCAATAATTTCACCGGTCAATAGCTGAAAAGAGTATATTTTTTCAACTTCATTACCAAAAAATTCGATCCGGTAACCGAAATCTTCATAAGCCGGGTGAATTTCCACCACATCGCCACGTCCGCGAAAAGTCCCCCGGTCAAGACTAAGATCGTTGCGGGAATAAAAAATATCCACCAAACGACTGTACAGGCTCCGGATGCCCAAACGATCGCCACATTTGATTGCTACAATATAGCGACTGTATTCTTCAGGCGATCCGATGCCATAAATACATGAGACACTGGCAACAACGATAACATCTTTACGGCTGATCAGTGAGCTGGTTGTTTTCAGGCGTAGCCGGTCAATTTCGTCATTGATCGATGAATCTTTTTCAATATAGGTATCGGTCACCGGCAGATAGGCTTCCGGCTGATAATAATCATAAAAACTGATGAAATATTCCACCGCATTTTCAGGAAAAAAAGATTTGAATTCACCATACAACTGAGCAGCCAGAGTTTTATTATGAGAAATGATCAATGTCGGTTTCTGGACATTTTGGATCACATGCGCCACAGTAAAGGTCTTACCGCTGCCGGTTACACCAAGCAGGGTCTGAGCCCTGTCGCCGCGACGGATGCCCTCGGTTAATTCTCCGATAGCCCGCGGCTGATCCCCGGTAGGTTGAAAATTCGTCTGTAATCTAAACTCTGCCATTTCGGCAGAATTTACGTCGACATAATTTTAGAATCAATACGCTCAATTATATATTTTTTAACCACTCAGCCGCAAAGATGCTCAGGTTAACGTTTTACCTGTTGATTTCCCGTCATATCATCTCAAAGGTTAACTACCCCCTGCCTGTTCCGACCTATCGTTACGCAGGACAGGTTGGTTGAATTGGTTGAATTAGTTCATCGCATGTCACCCTTCGAGAACTCAGGATGACAGAGAACGGCGCTTCTCCTGAGTCCATTTCTCTATACCGACACGTAGGTGTCCAGTTCCTCCGCAATCCGCCGGATGATATTGGTCCGGGTGCGATGGGACATAAAAGCGCTTTTAAATCCGTTAATGATGATCTCCTTAAAATTGGCGATCTGAAAATTAAAATATTTATGCGCCAGCAGATACTCTTTCGTGAGACTGGTATTGGAAATCAAGCGGTTATCGGTATTCAGGGTGACCCGCAAACCGAAATCGTAATAGAACTTGAAGGGGTGAGATTCGTAATTTTTGACGCTACCGGTGTGAATATTGCTTGTCATGCAGATTTCCAGGGCGATGCGGTGATCATTAATGAAATTCAGGAGATCGCCGTCTTCTTTCAGCCGCACGCCGTGTCCGATCCGGTGCGCGCCGCAATAATGCACCGCCTGGTGAATGGATTCAGGTCCATAATCCTCGCCGGCATGCAATGTCGTATTAATATTATTATTGAGAATCAGATAAAAGGCTTCTTTGTGGTCCTTGGCGGGGAAATTTTCTTCCACACCCGCCAGATCGAATCCGACAACGCCGCGGTTCTTGAACGCCACCGCCAATTCGGCAAGTCGGTAGGATACTTCCGGCGAAATGCTGCGGATACCGCAGATGATCACACCGCTTTTTATTTTAAATTCATCCTCCGCCTGTTTCAAACCGGTCAGTACGGCATCGACTGTCTCCATTGGCGTCATTCCCTGTTGGGTATGCAAAATCGGAGAGTAGCGCACTTCGAGATACAGCACATTTTCACGGTGACAATCTTCCGCCAGTTCATAAGCCGCCCGGGACAGGGCTTCGGGAGTCTGTAAAACCGATAAGGTGATGTCAAATTTCTTAATGTATTCCGGAAGCGTCACCGTGTTGCCGAGAACCGCCACGGCTTTATGCAGGGTTTCCGGATCGCGTGACGGTAGTTCGATCTTATTTTTTTCGGCAAGTTCGAGGATTGTGTTCAAGCGAAGCGAACCATCGAGATGACAATGCAATTCCGTCTTAGGGAGTTGGCGAATCAATTCTTCGGTGATTTTGATCTGTTTTGTCATAATTCTACCTTATACCCCTTATACCTT
>DPVY01000313.1 GCA_003527965.1 Fidelibacterota bacterium | reverse complement strand
AAGTCGGGAATTTGAAACCACGCTTTGACATTCACCCTTCGATGAACTCAGGGTGACATTGGACATTCGACGTTCGATCTTCGACTGGCGATGGTTAATGTTTTTCCGCAGTCGATCCCCAGAACAAGAATAAACCTTACCCACTTTATATGACTGAGTAGCTTCGAACTTTTTCCGATTGTTCTTTTAATTTGTATATTTACTCATAGATGGTAAGAAGTGACGAAATCAACCGGAAATGGAATAAGAGCACGGAACAAAGATACCAATGGAACTGTACCTGCAATCTACACTAGCTAACCCGAAGCGACTCGGAAAAAGATTGCGTTTTACACAATTACCGAGATTGTCATGAATTATAAGGGAAAACTCTGTTTGTTGTCAAAGGCGGGTTACTTTAAGCGCATCATTTTAATTCTTATGTTAATTTCGCCTGCCTTATTCGGTTTGTCTTTTGAAGATCAGGAAGAGAAAGTTCAGGAAGCCCTGAAAGCCATGAACCGGATGGAACATGAAGAAGCTTACCGGCTTTTTAAGGAAGTCAGGGATTCGGAGCCTTATCATCCGCTTGCACCGCTTGGAACACTAGCGAATAAATGGATGGTAAACCAGGCAATCAAAGGATTTGAAGCCGGCAACAATGAAATGCTTCACGAAATAGAAGGAGTAATAGGTGAATATCAAAAACGCCTGCTAATTGAGCCAAATAATCCGGATCTAAAATATTACATGGGATTGATTAACGGATTACGAGCGCGGGTACAATTATCTGAAAAAAAGTGGCTTAGCGTCATGATCAGCGGGTATAAAATTATTCACTACTTCAAATCAGCAGTGAAGGAGAATCCCGGAAATCCCGATGTCATCATCGCTTTTGGTGTATTCAAGTACTATGTCGGGATGTCATCCGGATTCATGCGGATCGCCTCCTGGATTTTACAATTATCCGGATCCAAAGAAGAGGGCTTGGAACAAATTGAGTATGCCGCTTTAAATGGAAATTACTCTCGTTACGAAGCGCGCAGCATCCTGGCTTTTAGCTATCTTTATTTCGAAGAAGATTATAAATCGGCGCAGCGCTGGCTTGCCGTTTTAAGAGCAGAATTTCCGAATAATCCCTATTATGCCTTTTTAGCGGCTGAAGCTGAACTTCAAACGGGGAATACAAATATTGATGAGCAGACAGCCAAGATAATCAACAAACTGCCGGAGTTGAATCTTTATACCAAACTGGATTATTATCAGCGGCTTCAGTTGTTAAAAGGAACCCGGGCAATGTTGGAAAACGATCTGGTGACAGCCGAATATGAATTAAAACAATTTGTTGATAATTATTATTCAGAATTGGACTATGACCTTACCAACGGGTATTTACGTTTGGGACAGGTATATGATCTGCAGGGGAAAAGACCGCAGGCAATTGAGCAGTATCGAAAAGCAGTTGCATTGGACAACCGGACCGGCGCGATTCTGAAGGCGGCTCAATATTTAAAAACGCCTTATATTAAATAAACCTGAACGGATTTTTTATTGTTATGTTATTTACATGATTGTAATTTGCAGCTATGAATAAGTCACTGCGTAAAATTACCAGAATCGTCAATGTCGCTAATGTCCCGATCGGAGGCGGATTTCCTGTTTCCGTTCAATCCATGATTACCGCCAAAACCGATGATGTTCCAGCTGTTATCCGGGAAATCGAAAGACTGGCAGCAGCTGATTGTCAGATAGTTCGGGTGACGGTTCCCGATGAAAAAGCGGCTAAAGCATTTGCTGATATAAAGAAAAGCGTTTCAATACCTTTGGTGGCGGATATTCATTTTGATTACCGGCTGGCGTTGATGGCGATTGATGCCGGCGCCGATAAAATCCGTATTAATCCCGGGAATATCGGCGGAAACGACAGGGTGCGGCAAGTCCTGAAAGCGGCTAAAGCGGCGAAAATACCTGTCCGTATCGGGGTAAATTCCGGTTCTCTGGAAAAGAGTCTGCTGAAAAAATATGGACACCCGACACCGGAAGCCATGGTGGAGAGCGCCGAGAAGCATATCCGGCTATGCCGGGAAAATGATTTTGAGGATGTTATCGTTGCCCTTAAATCCAGTAATGTCAGACTGATGATCGAAGCAAACAGGCAATTTTCCGGGAAATATGATTTTCCGCTTCACCTCGGCGTAACCGAAGCCGGTCCGCCCTGGCAGGGCACGATCAAATCGGCAATCGGGATCGGCACGCTTCTATCGGAGGGGATTGGTGATACTCTGCGTGTATCTCTGACCGATGATCCCGTTCAGGAAGTACGCACGGGATTTGAAATTTTAAAATCGCTGGATTTAATCAAAAAAGGGGTGACAATTATTTCCTGCCCAAGCTGCGGCAGGACGGAAGTCAATCTGTTTGACATTGTGAAAGAAGTTGAAGCACGCATTAAAAATATTCAAAAACCCCTGACAATTGCCGTGATGGGATGTGTTGTGAACGGTCCGGGAGAAGCCCGGGAGGCTGACCTGGGAATCGCCGGCGGGAAAAATGTGTTTTTATTATTCAAAAAAGGTGAAATCATCGATAAAATTCCCGAATCCCGAGCTGTAGACCGTCTGCTGGAAGAGATCGAAAAATTTTCTGAAAATGAGCCTCCAAACAATAGCGGCGGCTATCGATAAAACCAAGACCATTAAATTTAGCAATGAGTACCCCGACTCCCCATTTTCAATATTATCTGGAATATTTCCTCCTGTTCTGGTTGAAAAAACTTTTACCTTCAATCTCCCATAGCAGCCGGCGTTGTCTGGCGACAGTAACCGGAAATATTATCTACACCTTTTTTCCGTTTCGCAGAAAAATTGTCCGGTCGAATCTGCGCCGGGCTTTTCCTGAAAAATCAGCCCGATGGCACAGACAGACAGCCCGCAAGTGTTATATCAATTTTGCGAATGTGTATTTCGATCTTTTCCCGGTTTTTCTGCAGCCGGAAGACCGATTTGATCAGATGATCCGGGTTGTCAACCAGGAAGTTGTCGATGATGCGTTGCAAGAAAAGCGGGGCGTTTTAGTCGTTCTTTTTCACTTTGGCAACTGGGAACTGCTGGCCGATTGGTTTGCCCGGAAAAATTACAAAATTGCCGCCGTGGCGGCGCATTTGAAAAATCCTTTGGCGCATCAGCTGATTTTTGACGCGCGCACACACAACGGACTCAAACTATTTCGTAAAAGTCGTAAAAATAATATTGAAATTCTTCGATATCTCAAAAAGGATCATATTCTATACATGATCGCCGATCAGGACGCCCGGAAAAATGGAATCTGGATTAAATTTTTCAATCAATGGTCTTCCTCTTTTCGTGGACCAGTGCTTTTCGCCCGGCGGCGGGAATGCCCGGTAATCCTGGGAACCTGTCTGTTGGGGAAAAACGGACGGTACACGATCCATTTTGAAAGAATCCCCATGACAGTTCCGGAACAGTTTGTGGAGGAGTCGGATGTTCATTATTTAACTCAAGCTTATACAAATTACTTCGAGCGGATCATTCGTGAAAATCCGGAACAGTACTACTGGTTCCATCGTCGCTGGAAGACCAACGTGCCGGAACATATTACCGAGCGCGAGACATAAAAATGAAAACGGCAAATGCCATAACAGGTTAAAATTAATATGAATAATTCAAATCAAAAAAACTTTGAATATTTACCGTCGGTGCAACAGGTTTTGGAAACACTTGTCGATGACACAGCTTCTATAAAACAGGCCTACCTGACGGTTTTAGTCAGAGAAGAACTGGAGACATTGCGCCGGCGGATTCGGTCCGCCCGGTTTGCTCCAAAGTCCCGGCAACAGGTGCTTGCAATTATTAAAGATAACGTTCAGGCGCAAATTCGGGAACTGGTAGCGACTCCGATCAAAAGAGTCATCAATGCCACCGGCGTGGTGCTCCATACCGGGCTGGGACGAGCGCCGCTGGGGGAGCGTTCTTTGCAGTATCTGATGAATATCGCCTCGGGTTATCTGAACCTGGAATTTGACCTTGAGAGTGGCAAACGCGGTGAACGTCTCGACTTGACCAACTCGTACCTGCGTCTGTTAACCGGGGCGGAGAGCTCTGCCATTGTAAATAATAACGCCGCCGCGGTAATGATTTCCCTGAATTCCCTTGCCAACCGCAAGGAGGTTATTGTCTCGAGAGGAGAACTGATTGAGATCGGTGGTTCCTTTCGTTTGCCCGATGTGATGAAGAAAAGCGGCGCTAAGATGGTTGAAGTCGGCACGACCAACCGAACCCACCTCGGCGATTATGAGAATGCGATCAGTCCTAAAACCGGCGCAATTCTCATTGCCCATACATCCAATTACCGCGTTGAAGGCTTTACGGCAAAACCGCCGGAATCTGATATTATTGATCTGGCTCATAAAAACAATATTCCCGTTATTATGGATTTGGGCAGTGGCGCTTTAATTCCGACCGGGGATATGGGGCTGCCGGAAGAGCCGCCGGTATCTGCGGCAGTTAATACAGATTTTGATGTGATTACCTTTAGTGGTGACAAATTACTTGGCGGACCCCAGGCGGGATTGATCGTCGGGAAATCTCCGTATATTAAAAAAAATCCGCAAAAACTCGCTGATGCGGGTAATGCGCTGCGATAAAACCATTTTCAGCTTGTTGACATATACCCTGAGTAAATATG
>DPVY01000305.1 GCA_003527965.1 Fidelibacterota bacterium | reverse complement strand
TCCAAAGTTCGGTTCCCCCTGTGTCGGCACACCGTCTCCCTCACCGATATCGGGGCCCGGATAATTTGGATGATGAGGTCCCAACCCATCTTCACCGACATCATCATTCAGCGGTTCACCATCATCCCATTGATCATTTCCATTCAGATCGTGAAAGGACCTCCAATCCAGATCCTCATCACCGGTCCACCAGTATCCATGCATGAAAGGATAGCGTTTTTCAATGGGACCATAGAACTTTTCAAAATCGGAGATAGTATAATTTGAATTTAAATAATCCAGTATTTCAGCCTGCCCTTTTTTCAATTCTCCCGGCTCTGCACTTCGATCCTCATTTATAATTCCATCTTCATCGTTATCGAGTAAGTCGGTATGATTGCCCGGGCTTTCCAGGAAAGCATACCCGCAGACTCCAACCGGAGTCCAGTGACCGGGTGAGCCCTGTTTATCAAAATCCCAGGCGAAAGCTATATCCAGGTAAGTATTATAACCTCCTTCATCATCTCCCGAATCATCCGTTCCCCCAATTCCCCAATCAATATACTGGGAAAAGTAAACGCTGTCATAATCGGTGGTTCCTTCATTAACAATTTCATAGTACCAAAAAATCACGTCTTGCGCAAGCACGTGAGACCACTGGAAGCCTCTGACAGCTACCTCCATGCCGAGACCGCCCCTTGTATTATCCTCATTATCGGGATAAAAGACTCCGCTGCCCGTAGCGTCTTTTGCATAAAACCACTCTTCATCAGGAGAATCATCACAAACAAAATAGGTTTCAACATCGGCATTCATAATATCTTTGCCAAAAAAACCGTTCCAACAGCCGTCCCATCCCGGTTCATCCGGCCAAAAAGCAGGCCATGTTGACTTGTCATCACTCCGCGCGGGATAGAAATTGCGAGTGTTGGAATAGCCCTGAACCGGCGCCCAGCCCCAGGGAATTTTCGTTACCGGGTCAGTATCAATATATTCTCTGTAGTTGGTTGACATAGGATGAATTCTATTGCCCAGTGTATCAAACGCTGAGACTGCAACAACAACCGCGACTCCGTCAACATAAGAGCGTCCGCTGCCCTTCGGCCATTCACCGCTTGGTTGATCGGGCCACCTGGCTACCTCGCCGTGATTAGCATACAACGTGCGAACATTGTTGCCATCCATTATTCCCCATTGGGTTAGAGTCGGATCTCCTTTATTCGGATCAGGTATTCTTTGGGAATAGCTCAAGGAAAATAGCATAATAATCAAAAGTGAAATTCCGCTTATTTTTTTCATAAGCTAACTCCAATTCCTATTTGGACCATTCGTGGTGCTGAAAACCAATCCGGTCTGTTATAAAATTCCTCTTTTGAATTATATCCCTGAGGTTCTCCGCCACGATAAAGGTCACGTGTATAGGTTGCTCTACCGGAATCATTATACACGTTTCTCTCATTTAGCTTGTCGAAAAGATTGAATATTTTCAGGTAAAATTCCAAAGAATATTTCTTATGAGCCAATATATATTTAGCAAACAGGTCAAAAGAGACGAAAGTGGGTTTACGGTCACTATTTTCAATAGCGGTTGTGATTTCTCTGGCAAAGGGCGTATAGGGATATCCGCTGCCAAACTTAGCTATATATGTTATAATAAGGTTATTAACAGGGGATAAGGTTATGCTGGAATTTAAAGTGTGTGTTTGATCCCAATTAAGAAAAATCATCTGTTTTTCAGATTCCTCAGGAGGTTCTTTCATATTATCTATTAATGCCGACCGCGGGTCGGAAGCGTTTCCTTTAACAACTTGATAAGTATAGTCAACATTGATAATCATGCCACCTGATTCGGGACGCTTTTTGAATGCGAGTGTAAAACCTTTAGCCTGTCCGTAGTCAAGATTGATAAAACGTCCATATTGTATGCCGGAATGGTCTTCTCCTGTTGCAATTGTATGCAGGTCGGATCCAAGAAGATTTCGAATGTCCTTATAGTAAGCTGTAACGTCCAAACCAATATACTCAGACAATTGTTGTTGCAATCCGATTTCAAAAGCGACTGTTTTTTGTGATTTCAATTCTGGATTTCCAAAGGGGTAAGCCAGGACACTTGCCCGACCCTCTTCAGGATTTACGGTACGGCTCGGATTAGCAAATAAATATTCAAACGAAGGTACCTGGAAAAAGTGACCATAGGATATATGCATAACTCCTCTGTCGGTAATGGGGTATGCCATTCCGATACGGGGACTGATTTGGATATCAGGTTTTGCTTTTTTTGTTGAACTGGTTTTGGGTCGAGAAAGATCTGAGATAACATCTCCATTTGAGTCAAAATAATCAAATCGCACACCCAAATTCAATATAAAATTATTGTATTCCGACTTGGACTGAATGAAAGCGGCAAAATCGAAAGGCTGTCGAACGTAGTGCTGATTATCGGCAGTATTAGACGGAGGATTTTCTATTTTATAATTAGTTTCAGCATTCTTTTTTAAGATAATATCGTTCAATGTAAGTTTATAAAATTTTTGTTCAATCCCAATTTTAACTTGATGAATTAAGTTGATCTGTTTAGTAAAATCGCCTTTCAAAATGTGGGTTTCTGTTGATCTGGTAAACCAGGACATATCAGTTCCGCCGGTATAAAATGAAAGCGACGGCGTCTGGCGCAGTCTGTCGTCAGTTGAGTATCGTTCATCAGTAGAGTCCGGAAAAACATAGCGTTTATAAGATTTATTACAATAAGAATATTTAAGATTTAAAAATGTTTTTTGATTGATCATGTAATTCCAATTAAAGATATATATTCCCGACTTTTCGTAATAAGTACTATTTCCACTGGGATTCCATTTAAACATGTGATCGTATGAATCGTATTCTCGGTTCTGAAATAAACCGGAAAAAGATAATTTATTCGAATGATTAGGTTTATATGTTAGCTTTCCATAAAAAGAGGTACGATTATCCTGATTCATTGGAATAAATTCATTGTTTCCAAATGAAATGGAATCAGTAGGTACTGACGGATTAAAGACATTTTTACCATATAAAAAACCTTCATCAACAATTTGCTTGATGCTGGCAATATAACTTGATTTTTTTGTAATTGGACCTGATAGAAAAAGTGTGTTTTCTTTCAATGAAGTGGGAGTAATTTTGTCTATATTATTAAAAATATCTTCATGTGATGAAATGTAATCTCCAATTATAGAGGATGCTTTAATAGTTAAATTCCTTGAGCCTTCTTTAGTGTTTATATCTACAATTCCTGACTGTGCCTGCCCGTACTCCGCATTAAAAGTGCCGCTGACAACCTTCATTTCTTGTACTATATTGTTTTCTATAACCATGGAGGCATTCCCGGAAAAAGCGTCATTAATCGGAATTCCATCAATCATATAACTAATTTCATTGCTTCGCCCGCCGCGCATATGACCGTCTATCATTCCGGCTTGAAGATTAAGGACGTCTTCAATGTTAGTCACTGGCAGCAATTCCAGTAATTCTGAGGAAATGTTGGATTCCGAAGAAGTTAAATCTTTCTGGATTATCGGTGCTTTAGCTACTACTACAACCTCTTCTCCAAGCTCCAATACAGACTGGTTCAACTCTGCATTAATCATGGTAGTCAGATCAGTTGAAACAGAAATATTTATGATCTTCAGGGGCTTATATCCAATCATGTCAACAATCAATGTATACTTTCCCGGAGAAACATTAAGAACAATATATCCCCCGTCAATACTTGTAGTAGCGCCGATATATGTATTTTCCAAATAAACATTTACCCCAACAAGAGGAACCCCGTTCTCATCGGTTACTATTCCCCGAATTTTTCCGGCTGACCCCGCCCATAGAAATACAGAGAAGGTGAATAAAAACATGATTGTATAAATTTTACTTTTCA
>DPVY01000130.1:6415-25303 GCA_003527965.1 Fidelibacterota bacterium | reverse complement strand
CAATCTTCAATCATTTTATCAACTGCCGCGACCACCCCGAAAGCCACCGCGCTTGCCATAACCATGACCTCTGCCGCCCCGAAACCATTTATTCAGGTAAACGACATTTTCCGAGCCACAATCGGTACAACGCTCAACTACATTTTGCGGTATATCAAAACGGGTGAATTCACCACAATCCTGACAACGGATCAGCTGGGTAGTAAAAGAATAATTGCCGCCTTCGATTACCAGTTCTTTGACGCCAACTATGGAATCCGCAACCTTTTTGCGGGCTTTTTCAATCAGGCGGGTGAATGTTGGTCGGGAAACTCCCATGGCTTCGGCAGCCTGCTGATGTTCCAATCCGTCATAATCTGCCAGTCTGATTGCTTCATATTCATCCAGAGTCATAAATACACGTTCCAGAAACCTAGCGGGCACGCCCATCGGCTTCATCCCCTGAATTTTGGGCGGTTCCAATACTTTTCGCTCTTTCTGTGGTCTCGGCATATACTCCCTTTCTTAATGAACATACGTTCATAACTAATATAATGCACATAAGTTCATAATGCAAGAGGTTTTTTCTGTAAATCTTTGTCTTTATCTTCTCCATAGTTATCCATTTGGGACTTGACTATGGAATTATTATTTATTAACGTCGTTTCAAATGGATCGATCACCGCAAAACCGGTTTGAAAGTTTGTTTGTAGAGAGACATTTAAGTTTCCTGATTAAGAAACTTTCTGAAAAAGTTTCAGATATGCTTTATCCGGATTATTTATCCCGTAGGTTAAACCCAGCGGAAAGATCATGTATTATTCTTGTTTAGACAGTTTACTCACCCAAAAATATCCTATTAACGATCCAGCAAAATAATAGGGAAAATCGCTC
Source organism: Fidelibacterota bacterium (assembly GCA_003527965.1). GTDB lineage: Bacteria > Fidelibacterota > UBA2242 > UBA2242 > UBA2242 > DPVY01. The sequence goes on along the minus strand of DPVY01000130.1, from coordinate 24,430 downwards.
CAGACAAAGTAATTACCTAAAATTGTGACTCCGATAAAATTACGGCGCAACAGTTCCAGAAAAGGCAGGTGCCAGAGCTGTAAAAACTCCAGCGAGCAGGTTACGGTCAGCACAATCCAGGCAATTTGTACCGGCTTTAATCGTTTGAAATACAGCGCCAAAACAAGACACCAGAAAATTTCATAGAATACGCCACCCAGCGAGTTGTTTACCCAATAGTGCAGCGGTCCGGGATAAAATTTACTGTAGAATCCAACCGGCGTACTAACCAGTAGTGAAATCAGAACTGCTCTGTTGGCATGTATATATGAAATTAGTGTTGAAATAATATTCAAATCCGTTTTTTACCGATTCTATTTACCGTTAATTTCCACTCACTTTGTTTGATTAAAGAATTGGTTAACCAATTGGACGCAACGATCCATCTCACAACCAATCGCCAGATGCCCGCAATTATTTTCCAACACAACCAGATCACAATCCAGTACTTTGGCAAAGTCAATTGCCGGTTGCGGATTCACCAAATGGTCCGTTTCGGAAACGATCATCAGTACGTCAGCCCTGATCGCTTCTGCGGCTTGCTCCATGGACCCATCAAAATGAACAAAAATATCGTGCCTTTGCATAGCTCTTAGCTGGCTGGCTTTGTCATCGCTGGTATATACCGTCGAGGCTTCTTTAGCGTACTTTTTCATAAACTCATCAAATTCACTGCGGGGCGTATGCTCAACCCGGTATGCTGGCGTCCGGGCAAAAAGTTCCGTTCCAATATTACCAAGCCGTTGAATAGTCTTTTCCGGCATTTTGGCTGACTGAGCGGCTTCAATCAGCTCCATCTCAAAACTCAGCAGCAACAAATCATAGGACGTGAATTGAGGAGTACAAACATACGCCACGGCTTTATCCATAAAATCCGGATACATCACCAGCCATTCAAAAGCCTGAAAACTGCCCATCGATCCGCCGATGACGCCAAAAATATGATCGACGCCAAACACCTCTGTCAACAAATAGTGTTGAGTCCTGACCATATCACGAATTGTAAAGAACGGAAATTGTTCGCCGCCTTGCCGCTTGCTATTCGATGGCGACGATGACACGCCGTTTCCCAAAGCGTCAACGGCAATAACATAAAACCGTGTACTATCCACCAGTTTTCCGGAACCAATCAGGTTGCCGAGATGCTCGCTGGTGCCGCCAAACCAGGTCGGATAAAGAATAATATTTGATTTATTTTCATTGAGTTGTCCAAAGGTCCGGTAACCGATCCGACAATTTTCTATGATCTCACCGCTTTCCAAATGGAAATTCCCCAACCTGGCAAATTGCTGTTCGCCCCCGGCAAAAAGCAGTCCCACGGCAATTACTAAAACTATCACTAATATCAGACGTTTTTTCAAAATCATTTACTTCTCCGGTTTACCGGTTAAATTACAATTTTTTTCAACATTATTAAATATTTCCAAATTCCCCGACAAGTATTAAATTCAGCCCCGAATAAACTGAGAAAGGGAACAGAAAAATGACAAAAATAAAAATCTTCACCGTCGGTGGAACCATCGATAAAATATATTTTGACAAAAAAAGCACCTACCAGGTCGGCGATCCGAAAATTGTCGAAGTGCTTCAGGAAGCCAACGTTACGGTCGAATTCGAAACCGAATCCATCATGCAGAAGGACAGCCTGGATATGGATGAAAGCGACCGACAGCTGATCTATGAAAAAATCCTTGAAGATCCCAATGATCTGATCGTCATTACTCACGGCACCGACACGATGGTAGAAACCGCCAAAACCCTCGCTGCCATTCCCGATAAAACAATCGTCCTGACCGGCTCCATGCAGCCCGCCCGTTTTAAAAACAGCGATGCGATGTTTAATATTGGCTGCGCCGTTGCTGCGGTGCAGACTTTACCCCATGGCGTCTATATCACCATGAACGGACAGATATTCAATCCCGCAAAAACCCGCAAAAACGTCGATATGAACCGTTTCGAGAAGAATTAAACAGAATTATTAGCCACAGAGGTACAGAAACACAGAAGGAATTTTGGGATAAAACTTTCAGAATGTTGGTATGATCACTCGTCGGCAAATAGTGAAATAAAATCAAATTTATTAACATCCACCAGGCCCATATCGGTCAATTTTATATCCGGAATCACCGGCAGTGACAAAAATGACAGGGTCATGAAGGGATTCTCAAGTTTACAGCCCAGCCGGCGAGCTTCAAGATTCAATTGATCAACAGCGGATCGGACTTCCGACAAGGGACGCCCACTCATCAATCCGGCAATCGGTAACGGCAGCGACGCCTTTACTTTACCATTTTCAACGACGACCTGACCGCCGTTCATAGCCTGAATTTCCCTGATAGCCCGTAAAATATCATTATCATTCACACCCATCACAATGATATTATGGGAATCGTGAGCTACCGTGGAAGCAATGGCGCCGGATGTCAAGCCAATCCCTTTTACAAAACCCAGTCCCATGTTTCCGGTAGCGTGATGGCGCTCCACCACAACCATTTTTAAAATATCCCGGCTGGAATCGCTGACAGCTTTTCCATCAACAATTGAAGCGGCGCAAACAGTTTTCTTTGTCAACAATTGATTAGGGATAATCTCGATGACCACTATCTTTTTCGCCTTAGCGGGAATTGCCAGATTGCCAAGATTGATCTCCTTTATCCGAATAGATTGCGTCGGATCGGGAATTTTGACGATATCGATGTCGACCAGGTTTCCATCTTCGGCAACTAATTGTCCATTTTTATAAACCATCCGGATACTAAAATCATCAAAATTGTCAAAGAGAATCAAATCCGCCTGATAACCCGGCGCTATGGCTCCTCTTTTTGTTAATCCAAAATGCCGGGCAATGTTCAGAGATGCCATCTGCAATGCAATGATCGGATCGATTCCAAATTTGACGGCATCTTTTACCATGGAATTGATATGACCACTATCCATTAGAAAATCCGGATGACGATCGTCGGTGACAAACGCGCAATTCCGGGAGTTCGTCGGCGTCACCAGCGGTAATAAATCCTGCAAATTACGAGCAGCCGACCCTTCCCGGATCATCAGAAACATCCCTTTTTGCAACTTTTCGCGGGCTTCTTCTAAATCGGTGCTCTCGTGATCCGATGTAATGCCGGCGGCGATGTAGGCGGAAAGGTCTTTGCCGCGAACAAGAGGCGCATGCCCGTCAATTCGTTTTTTACCGGCAATTGCCAGCTTTGCCAATACCTGCGGATCTTCAAATAATACTCCGGGAAAGTTCATCATCTCTCCGATTCCCAAAATGCGCGGTGAATCAATCCATTCCCGCATCTCCGCAGCAGTCACAACAGCGCCGGCGTTTTCCAGATGGGTTGCCGGTACACAGGAGGGCAACATGAAGTAAACATCCAGCGGAAGATATTCCGTGGCATCCAGCATATATTGCAAACCCGCCAGTCCCAAAACATTGACAATTTCGTGAGGATCGGCGATAACGGTAGTCGTCCCCAGGGGAGTTACGGCTTTGATAAACTCCACCGGGCTCAGCATGGAACTCTCCAGGTGAACGTGACCATCGATCAGACCGGGCGCCGCATAGAGACCTTTCACATCTATCGTCTGTTTGGCTGAATAATCGCCAAAACCCACAATTTTATCGCGATAGATTGCTATATCTGTCTGAATTATATCTCCTGACAGAAGATTAACAACCGTGGCATTCTTCAGCAAGACATCAACGGAATGTTCACCCCTGGCGGCGGAAATAATTTCATTTAGAAGCATGATACCTCCTAATGGTCACACTTACCATTTGTCATTTCCGGCTAAAAAACACCGGAAGATGTATTTTATGATTAAAAAGTTTTTAATGGATCGGAACTTGGCGATTACCGACAATTATTTGATAACCATAATGAAATATCGGAATTTCCCTGTTTAAGAGTATCCAGTGTGTTGACAAAATCCGCCATGTTTTCAACTTCAAATTCCAGACGATAAAACTTGAGCACCCAGATCAGCATCATCAATGCTACCGTACGGTTCTTTCCATTGAAAGGTTCTCCGTCAACGATGTAATACGTAAACCAGCCTAATTGAGAATAAAGATCTTTACGATTTGACAACCGCTCTCCCTGAAAACAGGTCAACGATCCGCCACCGGGCAGGGACACAATATTTTTTAGTGATTTTAGATCGCGAACACCCGCATCGCCACCAAATTTTTTAGTAATCAGCCAGTTAACATAACAAAGCTCTTTAATCTGTATTTTCTGATCATCAGTCATCAATACCTCCCAGCACATCTTCGTGCTCAATCATCAGTTCTTCAATCTGTCTGAGATATTCTACATTGTATTCTTCCGGAAGGCTGATCTTAATGGTCTTAAGGGTCACCTCTTTACGCTCCTGGTTCATTAGGAGGTCAACCTCCGTACCAAAATCCCAATACATCGCCCGCGTCACCTCTCTTGGTATTAAAACACCCCGACTGGATCCAACTCTAATAATTTTTCTTTTCATAACAACCTCAATCGCTTCCTTCTTCTTGAGAATCAATTTCAGATAAAACATCCTGGTACTTATTCAGAAAATCATCAAAATCTTCTATGTATGTCTGTTTTTTCTTTTCACCCTCTTTCGGGTTCCTAAGTGTGACCTTTTCATCCTCCTCGTCAAGAATCAGCTCGATTTCATCACCAAAATCCCAATCCATCGTTTTGATCACTTCCTTCGGCAACAAAATACAAAGACTTGCTCCGACTTTAACAACTTTTCTCCTCATAGGTGCCCCCTTATGGTTTTACTTATATTCAAAATATGCGTTATAATTATAAAAATCAAGTGTTCTTTTAAAAAATATGGCTTTCTACTATTTAAACAAAAAGTAATATTATCATAAAGCAACATTACAGCCAATTACACGGAAATATAAGGATTCATAGACACCTAAAAAATAAAAATATAAGAAAAGCGGACTTTTTAAATTTATGAGTACGTTAATAAGATTTTATCCGATTCCGGTAAAATCTATGGCCTCGATTTTATTTTTTTGAAATTATTCAATTTTGCCTTTCTCTAATGTCTTTATAATTGCCTCTGATAAATAATAATTACGACCGTTCACATTTTCCGTCCTGCTTTAAAAAATAAAGAAAATGTCTGGCAATTCGAGAATTAATAATTAAATTCTCTGTGTATTGACAGAACAGGTCTGGAAGATTAAATGACGAGGTAAGAAATGGCAACAACACAAGAATGTATTGCTCTTGAAAATCAGTTCGGCGCCCATAATTATAAACCCTTAGATGTTGTGCTGACAAAAGGTTCGGGCATTTGGGTCGAAGATGTTGAAGGTAAAAAATATATGGATTTCCTGGCGGCTTATTCGGCGGTTAATCAGGGACATTGTCATCCCCGCCTGGTCAAAGTCATTCAGGAGCAGGCGGCCCGGCTGGCGTTGACTTCCCGGGCTTTCCGCAATGATCAGTTGCCGTTTCTGGCTAAAGAGCTCTGCGAATTGACCGGCTATGAAATGATGCTGCCCATGAATTCCGGCGCCGAAGCCGTCGAAACCGCTATTAAGGCTGTCCGAAAGTGGGGTTATACCGTAAAAGGCGTTGAAGCCAATAAGGCTGAGATCATCGTCTGTGACGGTAATTTCCACGGTCGCACAACGACAATAATTTCCTTTTCGAGTGAAGATCAATATAAAGAGGGCTTCGGTCCGCTGACGCCCGGCTTTAGCATGATTCCCTATGGCAATATCGACGCGCTAAAAAAAGCAATCAATAAAAATACGGTCGGTTTTCTGGTCGAACCCATTCAGGGCGAAAGCGGCGTGGTTGTCCCCCCTAAAGGATTTCTTAAAGAAGCCGCCAAAATATGCAAATTGAATAATGTCCTTTTAGTCGCCGATGAGATCCAGAGCGGACTGGGGAGAACGGGCACGTTATTCGCTTTCGAGCATGAAAATATACGCCCGGACATGGTCATTATCGGAAAAGCCCTGTCAGGTGGGATGTATCCGGTTTCGGCGGTCATATCATCGAAAGAGGTGCTGGGTGTATTCAACCCCGGCGATCATGGCTCAACTTACGGCGGCAATCCCATCGCCTGTGCCGTAGCCCGGGAAGCGCTGAAGATCATCATAGATGAAAAATTAATCGAACGGTCAGCGGAATTAGGTAAATACCTACTAAACAAATTAAGAAATATCAACAGTCCTTATGTCGATTTTTATCGCGGCAAGGGGTTGTGGATCGGAATTGTGTTAAAAAAAGAGGCCGGCGGCGGCAGACGATTTTGCGAAGCCCTGCAGAAGAAAGGCGTCCTCGCCAAGGAAACCCATGAAAATGTTATCCGGATCGCGCCACCACTCGTTATTACCAAAAATGAAATCGATAGTGCTCTTGAAAAAATCGAGGATGTATTAACCCGATAAAATGCTTGTTTTCATCGATAAAATTTTTTAAATGTTTGTATAAACAACGGAGGATTAAATGAAATATGTATTTGAAGGATTAAAACCGGCAACCCTGTGGCGCTACTTTTATGAGATAAACCAGATCCCACGGGAATCCAGGCATGAAGCTGATGCGGCTAAATATATAATCAGCGTCGCCAAGGAATTAGGACTGCCCTGTAAGCAGGATGAAGCCGGCAACGTTCTCGTCACAAAACCGGCGAGCCCCGGCTGTGAAAACAAACCGACTGTCTGCATCCAGGGGCATCTCGATATGGTCTGCGAGAAAAACAGCGGTACTGAACACGATTTCCGCAAGGATCCCATCAAAATGAAGATCGATGGCGATTTTATTCGCGCCGAAGGAACAACTTTGGGCGCCGATAACGGTATCGGCGTCGCCACGGCATTGAGCGTTATGGCGGCTAAAGACATGGTTCACCCGCCCATGGAGTTCCTCTTTACTATTGATGAAGAAACCGGTCTAACCGGGGCAAATGCTTTGAAGCCGGGTTTTGTTACCGCTTCTGTTTTAATAAATGCCGATTCCGAAGAAGACGGTGCGCTGTATGTCGGCTGCGCCGGAGGCAAAGACACTACAATTACCCTAACAATTGAATGGGAAAATGAACCTACCGGCTACATACCTCTATCTATAAAATTAACCGGATTAAAAGGCGGTCATTCCGGTCTGGACATATCTCTCGGTCGAGGCAATGCCAACAAGCTGCTTAACAGAATATTGTGGAACGCCAATGAAAAATTCAATTTTCGCTTGAGCAGTATTTCCGGTGGCAGCAAACACAACGCAATTCCCCGTGAAGCCGAGGCAGCCGTATCGGTCGATCCGAAAGATGTTGCCGGATTTAAAGCGCTTATAACAGAATATGAATCGATATTTACCAATGAATATAAAGATATTGAACCCGGGCTTAAAATTGTCGTAGAAAACTCAGTAGAACCGGAGAAGGTCTTTACAAAAGAATTCCAATCCAGATTATTCAATATGATTTACACAATACCTCACGGTGTCGTTGCCATGAGCCATGCAATTCCCGGCCTCGTAGAAACCTCTACCAGCCTGGCAATTATCCGCACCGAAGGTGACAATATTTCCGTCCTGACCAGCCAGAGAAGCTCCGTGGAAAGCGCCAAAAATGATATTGCCGATAAGGTCAAAGCTTCCGGGCTGCTCGCCGGCGGAAAGGTGCATCAAGGCGGCGGTTATCCCGGCTGGAATCCAAACATGAATTCGGCAATTTTAAAATTCATGAAAAACACTTATAAAGATCTCTACGGAAGCGATCCGGCAGTCAAAGCCATCCATGCCGGGCTGGAATGTGGAATCATTGGTGAGACCGTTCCGGGTATGGATATGATCTCCTTTGGACCGACGATCATGAATCCCCACTCACCCGACGAAGTGGTAGAAATTAAAACAGTTGAAAAATTCTGGAACCTGTTAAAAGAAACTCTGGCGCGAATTGCCAAAAGTTAAATAGAATACCGCCGAAATGGAAGATTTTAAGGTATGGAAGCCCGATCAAATATTTGCAATTTGATATTAATTGGCAGCCGGGAATTCCGTTATATCAGGATTGCGGTTGCTATAGAAAAATAAATCAGGATTCCCGTAATATCAAGGGTTGTGGAAACCATCGGACCCGTAGCCACGGCCGGATCGATATTAAGCCGGTGTAACAGCATCGGCACCAGCGCGCCAAGCGAAGCGGCAATGAATAATTCACAGCATAAGGCAAAGCCAATAACGGCACCGATATTCACAATATTCTCAGAAGCATGATAGAGGATATTGGAGAAAAGCGTCAAAAGCACGCCGTACAAAACCCCGAGAATCAAACCGATTTTCATCTGATCGAACAGCACGTGAAATATTTGCTGGACATTCACACGCCCCGTTGCCAGCCCGCGTACGACAATAGTAGAAGACTGTGAACCCACATTGCCGCCCATACCGGCGATAATCGGCATGAATGCCGCGAGAATGACGAATTTATCGAGAATATATTGAAATCTTACAACTATGCCTGATATAATTAGCCCCCCAATGAATGTCGCAAACAGCCAGGGAAATCGCATTCTAACTGCCTGAATAGGCGTTTTTAACAGAATTTCCCGGTCTTTGCCGACACCCGCCATCTGCAGGAAATCTTCCGTGGCCTCTTCGCGAATTACATCAATAATATCGTCAACCGTAACAATACCCAGCAATTTGTTCTCCCGGTCAACGACGGGCAGCGCCAGAAAGTTATAACGACTGATGATTCGGGCAACCTCTTCCTGATCGGTTTCCGGATAAACCGATACAAGTTTGGTAATCATAACGTTTCGCAGAATCGTCTCAGGCGCCACCATCAGTAATTGGCGTAGAGAAATTACACCGGTCAACTTTTCATTTTCATCAACGACGTAGATATAAAACGCCATTTCTGCTTCTTGTTGCTCGTGGAGCGCATTGATGGCTTCTTGAACAGTATCTTCTTCGTACATTTTAAAGGGTAGCGGAACCATGATACCACCCGCCGTATCGGGATTATAGGTCATCAGTTCTTCAAGGTCCTCTGAATCATCGCGGCTCATTAAGCTGAGAATCTTTTTCCCCAGTTCTTCCGGTAATTGTTCAAGAATGTCGGCCTGATCGTCCAGAGCTATTTCTTTGAATAATTCGGCAATATTGGTAGGGGGAAGATTTGCGAGCATTTCGATTAAAATCGCGCGATCCAATTCGGTAAGAAACTGGGCCTTATAGGTCTGATCGGTAATCAGGTTAAATACGGTCTCCCGTTCAACTTCTGTAAAGGACCGGAACAGCGCCGCTAAATCGGCCGGGTGGGTTTTTACAATCATCTTCTGGGTATTTGTTCGCGCATTGCGACGAATTAACCGTCTGAATGCATCCAGTAAAATCATAAATTCGTGATCCAGCATAAGCGTCTCCGGGTCGTTTTATTTTTCTGAGGAGTTGGATGATGCACTGAAAATATCTTCAATCAACACCGCATTTTCATTTTTTTGAATAACAGGAGTAACGTTAATAAACCAGCGGATTCCGGCAATCAGTAAAAATACTCCGATCATCAGCATAAAAGGCGCAACGTGCCCCCGCCACTCATACCAATAAAGAGCATCTTCGGTCTGTTGGGAAAACCAAACGGCGATTCCGTTATTTACAGCATGGATAATAAATGAAATCCAGATTGAATTGGTGCGCCAGGCAACATAGCCCATAAAGATACCGATAATATATATCTGAACAATCCACCAGGGATTGAAATGAATAACGGCGAAAGCAAGTGCCGAAAAAAGCACGGCTTTCGTAATATCTTTATATCGATATTCAAGAATACGCTGAAAGAATCCACGAAAAATCAATTCTTCGATAAATGGAGCCACCAGAATAACAATCCCAATAATGAAGACAGCCGATAAAGGATCGCTTATTGTCATCATATCCTTTCCTTAATTTTTGAGAAATCGTGCGGAACCGGTAAAATCAGTTGTGCTATTCGATCCATCTCATCGGTTAAAATCGTGAGTCCGAGAGCCAGCGGGAGCGCAGCAAACAGAGACGACCGTGAAACAGGATTTAGCCGGAAGAATTGTTTAAGATCAGTGCGAGAACGACGTGCCCAGATAATAATGGGGACCGGCAGAAAGAGCTCACCAATCAGCAGTCCAATCTGGGCAACGGTCATTTCGTCAAAATCTGTAAAAGATATTAAAATAAATACTGTCACTATTGAGGCCAATAATAAACCGGCCACCATAAGAAAAATTGCGGTTTTTATCTGGGGAATTATATCAGGCATTAAATGTATAGTTATGAGTTATAAAAAGGCGGATAAATTTAGAAACACGACCGCCTAAAGTCAAGGTGTTCAGCCTGGAAAAGTGTCGTGTATTTCCAGAAAGCAACTCAGTTTTTGAGCGTGCCCGATAAACGCTCAAATGCCTGTTTAATCAGTTCATTATCTGTTTCTTTATAACCGCGTTTATACAAATCGATTTTTCCGGCTGATGTAATGGTAACCAGGGTTGGCGTGACACTGGCAAGATATTTTTTCGAGATTTTCCTGTAGGGATCGAGCAGTACCGGCAGCGTATACCCCCTGGTTTTTATAAAAGATTTAACAAAGTCTCTGTTTTCGCCAACATTAATTAGAAACACACTAATATCAGGATATTCTCTGCTTATTTTATGAATTTCCGGAATCTCTTTGCGGCAAGGCAGACAGGATGTGGTAAAAAAGGCAAATACTACCGGGCTTTGCAAGGCCGGGCGCGCTTTTGGGCCGACATAACGACTGAGAAAGAAATCCTCGCCGTCCAAAAGATGTGCGAAGAAATAGGGAGCTTCTTCGCCGGCGACAAGTTCCTGCCGGACAGATCTTGTAGTGTCTGTATCTGCCAAAAGGGTTAATGATAACAGGATTGTAAGAATTTGCCACATGCCTATGTCCTCTCCGAATGGATAAGTTGATAAATTAAAATACCCGCAGATATGGAAAGATTTAATGATTCGCCCGAACCATACCGGGGTATGCCGATTGTTTTCACCGCGCTTGTCAAGATATGTGGGGGGAGTCCATGTGATTCGCTTCCCATTACAAGAACCCATGGGTCGGTCGGAGGCGATTGGAGGGGTGTCCCCGACATGTCGGCGGCGAAGACCATCACATTATTCTGCTTTGCAGAAGAACAGAGTTCCTCAAAAGGCACATTCTGAAAACCGGAAAGAAAGAACAAGGATCCCATGGAGCTGCGGACGACTTTTGGACTATAGATATCGACACTGTTTGGTGATAATGTAATGTTTTTGACGCCAAACCAGCGGGCGGTTCTCATTATAGCGCCCAGGTTGCCGGGATCATTAATTTCCCAAAGGTAGATCCCCGGAAAAGATAAGTTGTTATCTGTTTTAAAAACAGGCTGGTCAATGACGCCAACTGCGATAATCCCTTCCGGTGTGGACAGTGTGCTTATTTGTTGTATGTCGCGGGTGGTGACAAAGTGAATTTTCTCTTGGAAAATGTCTAATAATTGGCGCTCTTTTTCGTTTAATTTTTCATATAAGCTGGGGGCAATATAAACACTCTCAAGGGGAAAATTCGCCAGAACCGCTTCTTTGATCAGTTTTAATCCTTCAATTAGAAAACGCCCGGTTTGATAGCGGTATTTTTTCTGGTGTAATGAACGCAGAAATTGTCGCTGCGATTTTGGCAGCTTTTCCACCTGATTTTCTATGAGTTTATTTAATACTTTTGGATTTCGATTGCTCATATGTTTATATTTACCATTGTGTCATTTTAACCTTTAATATAAGTTATTGATAGCATCTCAATGAAACAAGCACGTACTTTCCCGGAAATTATCACTTTAATAGGATTGCGATTTAAGGCCTTCTTTTTGGTTTTTCTGTTGGGGAATGACCATCTGTTTTTCTTTCGACGGAAATATGGACGAAAATATATACAAGAACGTATTGCCTTAACCAATAATAAAGAAAAATATCCGGCAATTTTGTTTAGCTGTAACCGGAGCCAGGTTCGTCCGGTTTTCATTATTGTATCGGGCATTAAAACATTTGGCAACAAAGTACGACTCACCAGCCGGTTAGCCAAAGGCCTGGCGTATATCGGCTACCATGTTTTGATATATGAAGAGATCGGTCTGCAGAGTTCGACTTTTCCCTCAAAATCTCTTGCTAAAATTAAAGGTTTCATCAAAGCGGTGTCTCAATCTGAATTTATCGATGAGACCCGCATCGTTCTGTCGGGAAGTGATTTTGGAGCTCGTTTCGTGCTATCGGCAAGCGGAGATCCCGAAATAAATCGGATGCTGAAAAGCGTTGTGGTACTCTCGCCGGTGAGCGACATTAAATCTCTCGTGAAATTTTCTTTTACCGGTAAAATCCGCTCATTTGGTAAGTGTCGGTATCTTCAACCGACGCCGGCGTCCCGTTTTGTGTTGATTTTTAATGCCTTCCAAAATATTTTTGACCGGGATATGACGGTTGAAGAACAGATTGTGATGAAAAATATTTTAAAAAATCAAACAACCGAGGCTTTACGTAAAATCAGCAGTTTTGATAAAGAGACCCAATGCCTTTTCCTGGCGGCATTCAAAGATGATCTAAAACCGGACTTTGTTCATCGGTTTGACCGCGTAGATTTTATCAGATTAAATAAAAACGTCTTTGGGGAAATAACAAAAGATGACCTGGCAAAACCGGTGTTTTTGATACATAGTATCCGGGACGGGGATATTGATTATGGTCAGAGTACCCGGTTATTTGAGAATCTCGCAAGCTCAAAAGGAGTATATCTGCATCTGACAAATTTTTTAGTTTGGGACGGTTTTATATCTATGTTAAAAAATCCCGCCCGTTGGTTTAGCGGGGCGGTGGCGCTGTCGCGAGTTTTCTACAAGATTCTGGCTCTGATCTATACGGATAAAAATCTGCCCTATAATCCGGAAAAGACATTATTACGAATACGATTATAAAATTATTAATTCCTGTCCTCAGCCATATAAAGTAAGTAAGTTCGATATAACCGCAGAACAGAAGAAAAACAAAATAGTAATTCCCTTCATATTCTAATTATAAACCGCTGAAACGGTTTTTGGGTTAGTCATGGCAGTGCAACTTCACCCGGATAAATCCGGGTGTAAAGAAGCTCTTCGGTACCCGAGTCAAACCATTTTAACGGTTTATCGAAATCCTCAATAAACATTACTAACATGTTTGTGGCTGAGTAGACAATTATTATTGAATTTAACCGGTGGGTCGGGATTCGTGATAGCCCGTTATTTAAGAAATCATCGTCTTTTACTGCTTATTTAATCTTTTCCAGCTTTTTTAGTCGTTTAGTTGCCCAGGCCTCACTTTTAGAGCCGGGGTAATTATTGATGATAATGTTCAGCGTTTCGATTGTTTTATCCTGATTGTTTATTCTGTCGCTATATATTTTAACAGCCTTTTCAAGGGCATCCAGAACGTTCTCGGCTTCAGGATATTTTTCATAAAGATTAATATACTGAGAAACAGCCGGCTCATATTGTTTGTGCCGGTTGAAAAGGTCGCCGGCAGCCATAAGGGCCTGGTGAGCATCCGGAGTATTTGGAAAATGGGCATCGATTGACCGGTATGTTGAAACAGCGTCCTGAATAAGGTTCATTTCATCGGACAGGATCAGGGCTCTCCTGGTTAATGCCGCAATGCACATTTTAGTTTTTGGGACGGGCCGGAAAAGATCGGCGGCGATTTGATATTCTTTCGTTGCTTTTTCCCAGTTATTAAGTTGTGAATCCGCTAATTTAGCGATGCGGTAATGGGCATATGCAGCCAGAGTATCATCGGGAAATTTTTCAATAAACCGGTAATATGTATTAATTGCATCTTGATATTCCTGAAAATTCTTTTCCTGGATTTTGGCGCTATTATAAAGGGCAACAGGTATTTCGATACAGTTGGGATAGAAGATCATCAGACGGCGTAAGGTAATATAGGCGCTTTGACTTTTTTCGTTTTTTAACAGATCTTCGGCAATCCAGAGATAGACTTTGGGAGCGTGGCTCGAAAAGGGATAAAGTTCCAGGAATTTTTGGGCTTCTTTGATGAAACTTGTTCTAATATCCGGATCCGGAAAATCTTTGATCAGTTCAACATATTTAAAATAGCGAACATCCATTTTGGGATAAGCCGGTGTAGTGGCGACCACCGTCATCAGATAATCGGAATAATTTTTATAATACTTTTCAGTTTGGATAATACCCGACCGGACAGTTTTAATATCTTCAAACAGCGAAGATTTGGGATACAAGTAGATAAATTTGATTAGGGATAGTTCCGCATTTTTCCATTCTTGTTGCCGAATATATAATTGAGTGAGAAAATCCTGAATAGAATCACAATGAGCTTCCGGAAAAAACCGATCAATATATTGTTCAAGTTCCTTAATTTGGAAGGGGTAAATGTTTTCGATCTCTGAAGATAAGAATAATAAACCGCTTTTGGTTTTAGGTTCTTCCCGCTTGAGCATCTTTCCGTAATTGAAATATTTTGCCTCAAACTCCGGATCATAGCCGACGCCCCCCAAGATGCTCAGACTATCCCGGAGAGCCTGAATTTGCCGTTCCAGTGAATCACGTTCGTTGGCGGATTGATTAATAATATCGGCAATTTGATTTGTATACATATAAGCGATGGAATCCTGCTGTTCCAAAAAACTTTCTTCATAAATAAGCTGTAATGAGTCTTTAATAAACTGATGTAAAGGCTGAATACCGGTGGCTTGTTCTTCAACCGCCCGTTGAATTTCAGATTCTTGTTTTCCGGCAACGGTGTCGGCCAGATTATCTGATTGACCATACCCGTTTGCCGAGAGAAACAAAGCAAACACAAGTAAACTTAGTATCTGCAAATTAATGCAATTACGGACATTCATTTTCATGTAAAACCTCGTCATTACAATTTATTGGTTCTTTTTAAAAATCGGAGCGGGGGCAGTTATCGCATAATTAATCTGTTTTACTCAATATATTAAGTTAAAACATTTTATGAAAAAAACATATTTTGATTAGTTGAGAACAAGATTGCAGCAATATGTATTTTGGCTAAACCAGGTATTATTTATAAAAAACCTTTAATTTTTTGAATAGTATTTGCAACTTAGGTGGTGGTTATGAGAAAGGTTTGGAATGTATCTGCTGCCAAAATCGTTAAAGCCCGGTGATACAATTGGCGTCATCGCGCCGGCCAGCGCCGCCCATCGTAAAAACGTCACCCGGGGATTAGATTACCTGAAAAACCGGGGCTATAACGTCAAGACGGCTCCGAACCTGACCCGTGGTAAGTTTTACCTCGCCGGAAGTGACAATCTGAGAGCCCGAACGCTGGAGAATTTTATTCTCGATCCTGAAATTGACGGGATTATTTGTGTGCGTGGCGGATATGGTCTATTGCGGATTATTGACCGGATTGATTACGACAAACTGAAAAAAGTACCGCCTAAAATAATTGTAGGTTATTCGGACATAACCGTCTTACAAATGGCTATATTGAACAAGCTGGGCTGGGTAACGTACACCGGTCCCATGGTTGCATCGGATATGGGGAATAATTTTGATCCTTTTTCAGAAAAGTGGCTCTGGGAAGTAATCAACAATCACCCGTATCCCCTGACATTGCAAAACCCCGATGATGAAAAAATGGCGGTTTTTCGGCATGGGACGGCGGAAGGCATGTTGATCGGCGGGTGCCTGTCATTGATTACGCCGCTCCTGGGAACGCCCTATGTGCCGTCATTCAAAGACGCTATTCTGCTTATTGAGGATATCGGTGAAAAAACCTACCATCTCGATAAGCAGCTGCATATTCTGCGGCTGCATGGTGTGTTGGACCAAATCTCCGGGCTGTTAGTGGGACATTTTGTTGATAGTTTTCCTAAAAACCCTAAAAGATCTTTTACATTATCGGATTTATTAAGGGATGTAATGGGCGACTATGATTTTCCGGTAATAAGCAATGTTGCTTATGGACATATTCGGCGGCGCTGGACACTTCCGCTGGGCGCCAGAATGAGAATGGAAACCGATCCGGTAAAAGTCACGATTCTGGGGGGGTGAGATAATGTTTGGCATTATTATTGTCAATAGTGTGGGTTGTTATTTCAAAAAAATAATTTTTCCGTCAAAGTAATTTTTATTTTATAAAGAACTGTGCGTAATAATTCTCAAATAATAAAAAGTGGTGTTCAGTTATGAAAAAAAACGCTGAGATTACAATAAACGAAGAGTGGTGTAAAAGCTGTGAAATTTGTGTTGCGTTCTGTCCTAAAAAGGTCTATGAAATGGGGCGGTTTTATCCGAAAATCGTAAGACCGGAGGATTGCACTGCATGTATGCTTTGTGAAAAATTGTGCCCCGACTTTGCAATTACGGTTACAGTGCCCGACAAAATCGAAAAAAGCCAATAAAAACAGGAGTTTTTGTGGAAAAACCCAATCCCAATATTCATATGTGGCAGGGAAATGTTGCCTGTGCCGAAGGGGCCATTGCGGCCGGCTGCCGGTTTTTCGCAGGTTATCCGATCACTCCGTCTACAGAGATTGCCGAAGTGCTTTCTCAAAAATTGCCGGCTATTGGCGGGAATTTTATCCAGATGGAAGATGAGATCGCCGCCATTGGAGCTGTTATCGGGGCGTCGCTTGGCGGTGTGAAAGCCCTGACAGCCACCAGCGGTCCCGGCTTTTCCCTGAAGCAGGAAAACATCGGATTTGCGATTATGGCCGAGGTTCCCTGCGTAATCGTTAATGTTCAGCGTGGCGGTCCCAGCACCGGGTTGCCGACTCATTCCGCTCAGGGCGATGTGATGCAGGCGCGCTGGGGAACTCATGGAGATCATCCGATTATTGTTCTGTCACCGTCATCGGTTAGAGAAACCTATGATATGACAATCAGGGCTTTCAATCTGGCGGAAAAATATAGAATCCCGGTGATTCTGCTTAGCGATGAGATCGTTGGACATCTTACAGAAAAGATTACTATTCCGGATCCCGCCTCAATTGAGATTATTGACCGAAAAAAACCGGGTGTTCCACCGGAAAAATATCTACCCTATGAAATAGATCAAACAGATATTCCGGCAATGGCGAATTTTGGAGAAGGATATCGTTATCATGTAACGGGATTAGTCCATGACGAGACCGGCTTCCCGACGAATAATCCTGAAAAAATCAATGCCCAGCTGGAGCGACTGAACCGCAAAATCCAGCGCAACCGCGACGATATTGTTCAAGTGGAAACCTTTGAAACAGAAGACATGGACGTTTTGGTGATTGCCTTTGGGTCAACCGCCCGGTCAGCCAGGCGCGCGGTTATAAACGCCCGGGAAAGCGGTCTCAAAGCCGGTCTGCTGCGCATGAAAACCATCTGGCCCTTTCCGGATAAAGAAATTGAGAAAATCTACAAATCGGTAAAAAAAATCGTAGTTCCTGAAATGAACCTGGGGCAGATTGCCCATGAAGTTGAATGGGTAACTCGTCGTGAAAAACCCGTTGTAAGGGTTAATAAAATCAACGGTGAACCGATTACTCCGAGCGAAATTTATGAAGCCATAATATCATAGGATTAATAATGGATTATTTACATTACCTGAGAAAAGATAAAATGCCGCACATCTGGTGCGACGGTTGCGGTCATGGGATTGTACTTAAATCAATCTTGAGGGTGATCGATAAGCTGGGGTGGGATAAAGATAGTATAGCTATGATTTCCGGGATTGGTTGTTCCAGCCGGACTCCCGGGTATGTGGATTTCAATACCTTGCATACCACTCACGGTCGGGGGCTCGCCTTTGCAACAGGCTTAAAAATTGCCCGTCCGGATTTACACGTCATTGTAGTAAGTGGCGATGGGGACGCCACCGCAATCGGGGGCAATCACTTTATCCACGCCGCCCGGAGAAATATTGATATATCGGTAATTATTTATAATAACTACATTTATGGTATGACCGGCGG
>DPVY01000130.1:0-6013 GCA_003527965.1 Fidelibacterota bacterium | reverse complement strand
CGTCTGGCGCAAGCGGCGGGCGCGGCGTATGTGGCTCGCTCGACAGTTTTCCATGTTGGTAAAATGGATCGCTATATCGAACAGGCTTTTACCAAAACCGGGTTTTCGGTTGTTGAGGTTTTAACGCCCTGCCCAACCTCCTACGGTCGGCGGAATAAAGAGGGACGGGGTGTTGATATGCTCATGTATCAGAAACAAAATTCCATCGGTATTGAGCAAGCCAAAGATAAAACCGCCGAAGAATTGCAAGGTAAATATATTACCGGGGTGTTTGTCGATAAAGAACAGGCCGATTATCGACAGAGATATGATGAAGTTATCAAAAAAGCAAGTAAGCTAAACAAATAATCCTTGGAGATATAATATGTCATTTCGATATGAAGTTCGATTGAGCGGCGCCGGCGGGCAGGGACTTATCCTGGTAGGGAAGGTATTGGCTGAAGCTGCCGCAATTTATGACGGTTTGAATGCAACCCAGAGTCAATCCTACGGTCCGGAAGCGCGGGGCGGTGCCAGCCGGTCCGAAGTTATTATTTCCGATGGCGACATTGATTACCCGAAAGCCGAAAATATTGATATTTTACTCGCTCTCACACAGGAAGCCTGTGACAAATATATTGATGGGCTTAAAGATGATGGAATATTACTGGTGGATTCTCAGATGGTTACGAATATTCCAAAAGGGCAATATAAAGTTGTTGCCCTGCCTATCATCCAATCGGCGGTTGAACGCCTGGGAAAATTTTTAGTGTCCAATATTATAGCCCTTGGCATCATTACAAAGTTATCCGGTGTGGTTTCGGAAGATGCCGTAAAACACGCAATCCGGGCCAGAGTGCCAAAAGGCACTGAAGAAATCAACATTAGTGCTTTCTATACCGGCATCGATCTTGCCTCTCAATGGCTGGATGAACACGGTCCTCTGTAATTAAACATCAGGGATAAAGATATTGTGATTCACAATATTGATTTTTCGACCATAGATCTCTTTGGACGGGTTTCTGCTCTTGGAAATCACTATAATAAACATCTATACAATATTGATAAAAATTTTGATGCTTTGGTCTCGTTGATTGATGCCCAGCATCTTTTTGATCAATTTCAGTTACTCCGTTTTTCATCGCAACCCGGTAAAGAAATGAAACTGATTTCGGCTTTGATAGAAGACCGGGAGACACTTCTTCAGATGCTTGGTTGTTACTATTCCCTGCAGTTTTTATTGATGAATCTCAAGGCTCTCGATGTTTTGCAGATGAACCTGTCCACCCAAACCAGCCGCTATGATAATTATCAACTTTTTTTGCTGCAAACCGGATCGGATTTCCGCCTTTTAAGCGGCGCCTATATGTCGGTGTTGCTGGATTTGTTTCTACCTAAGGCAGAACGACCGGAATTTGTTGTCTGTTGTGTCGGTACGCGTGTTGATCAGGACGATATTGATCTTGGTGTGATCGATAAAGGGCTGAAAAATCGTAAAATTATAACAAAAGCCTTCGGATCATTAAACAATGAAATGCTGAAAAATGCCAGTGCGCTTCATTTTCATTTGTCTGAGCACGTTGGCAGGCGAGGGTATTCGGCTTCGATCCAGGAATACCATGAATTGCTGGACAATGAGATCCGGGACTTTGTGATTCTCAGCGAAATGCTTAACGCCGTCCCTATTATCGGACACCTTAAGTTATTCCGACAATTCAAAGGAGAAATCCTTGATCGCTATTTTTATCGCCCCAAAATGGATAACAAGTATCATGAGGGATGTCTGAGAGGGTTGTTGGGCGAGATTCGTGACCTTATTATGATGGAAGCTCCGGAGAATATTCTAAATCCCAAAAGGGATGCATTGCGTATGTTAAAGGCCAGCGTGTTTGCCTTAAAAACCTGGAAAGGGATTGACCGGAATACAACTCTCGAGGTGCTTGATGTATTGATAAAAACCGATTTGGCAAATTACGAAAATTACACCCGGGTTCATCAGGCGCTCACTTTTTTCGAAACATTCCGTTTTTTGTATCAACTGTTTGTAGTTCAGGAAGAGGAGATTTATCTCGAAGAAAACCATATCTCGGATAACCTTCAGAAAGTCGCCTTGGCGATGGGATATGAAGACAAGGTCTTTGCGCCGGCCCATACTCAGCTATTGATCCACTATCAGGATCATCAACAACTTGCCCGTCAGGGTGTTGAAAATCTGATGCGGCAAATTACAAGGCATCTGAGTAATATTACAATTTTTACTCCAATAATCCAGAGCTTCCGGAAAAGAGACGGCGACCAGCGTAAAACCATTAATGTGGCAGTGGAATTTCTCCATATAGCCCGTTTTTTCCGGGGAACCCGTTTCTGGGATGATATTTTCAAGGTTCTAGATAGGGATGATGAGCTGCTAGATTTATTTTTGAAGGATTTTAGCGAATTCCCGGAAGCCCGAATGAAAGCCCTGATTAAGATCTATGTGCGCTGGGGACGCTTATCGCCGTATTCGTTGATTTCACTTATTACTATTATCTCCAGGCGTCGGTCACATCTTATAGAAAAAGACTTTTTCGGTGCATTTTTAGATGAAATCTTACTCCAGACGAAAGGCACACAGGAAAATATCAGCCGCCTTTGCCACGTGTTAAATTTTGCCCCGAAAATGATGAATGACTTTTTGAGTTTGTTAAATGAAAAACAATTAACGAAACTAATCCACACCATAGATCGACCGGTTTGGAAACCGGATATTATTAATATTCAGCAGAATTTGACAACATTGATCAAATTATATTGTGGCAGCAGCTACTATTTCAAGCGATTTGTCCACCGTGTTTTTAATTCCTATGCGCCCTATATCTCCTCTCTTAACAATCAGCCGAAATTTGCAAAAATAGCCCACGGTCTGCTACGGAATTTAGATAATTTTGAGACCCTTTCGCTCAAGATAGAAAAACTTGGCGAGTATTATGATTTTGAATTCCTCCGGCTTGGTATTCAGTTAATGCAGGGTACTTCTTTTGATAAAGTAAACAAACAATTCACGGTATTTTCAGATAATTATATCCAGATTCTATTCGATTTATGTCGGGAAGAAGTAGTTCGCGAGATGGATTATCACGCTCCTGAGACCAGGGATCTTCTTGCTATTTTTGCCGCCGGAGGGCATGCCCGCAGCCAGGCCTTTGATGATGATTATGATTTGATTATTCTGTTGAATTCCGATGATAATGAAATGCTTGGTTTTGCCAATAAAATAATCCTTAAAATGAACAAACATATCATCCGGCGATCCATTATGACCCATTACCGGTTTGCCGACCGTTTTAAAAATTATGTCACTACTTTTAGCAATCTAAAAATATTTTTCAACAATCCCGATGAAAACGCTTTTATTGATATGTCGCAGCTATTAGGTGCCCGAATGATTGTGGGCAGCGCCCATTTTAAGACAGCTTTTGAAAAAGAGATTATTTATCCCTATATTTTTGAGAGAAAACAGGATTTTATCAGGTCGCTGAGCCGGGAGATCCGTTCACGACATGATTATCATTTCGATGCTGTTGTCTTTGATATTAAAGAAAGCCCGGGCGGGTTAAGGGATCTGGAAAATCTCCTGTTTATTCTGAAAGCTCAATATTCGATAGTGGAACCTATTTCTCCGAAACTGTTTAAAATTTTATCCGGGCGCTTAGCCGCGCATCTCAATACTCTTAATGATCTTAAACAGGGCTACTATTTTTTGAAACACGTCCGGGATTTATATCGCCTCAGAGTATCTGACCACGACGAACTACAGTTAAAATATCTGGACGATATAATCGAACCGCTGAATAAATCACGGGGAACTAATTTTCAAAACGCCAAAGAACTTCACAAAGCTATTCTGAATGCCATGCATAAAAACGTGCGCCGCTTTCAAAAGATATTAGTACCCGATAACAGCCATTAATTTGAGACTGTCCTTTTTCATCAATAGATAATTTAGAAATATACTCGTTTTCTTTTTGAAGGTCTGCGGATATTAAGTGACCGGTGTAGGCTATATCACCAACATCAGGCTATTAATAAAATCGATAGTCAGTACGCATTGACTGATCAGATCCATTCCAAAGATCAGATCAATGGGCTCCGCGCTTTCAGGTTCCAGTGCCAGCAGGTCTTTGTTAATCCGGCAACGCACATTGGGAAACAGCTTATTCCCGACTTTTAATGATTCTACAGTTATTTTAGGGGCATTTTGTTTGCCGGAAAGCAGCTCAGCCAGTACCGGGCTGATTTGGGTCGCCGAAGAACGGGTGCTAAGAATTGCCTGATGCTTTGTGCCGTTGATATAACAGAAAAACTTCAACAGACCGCGATTATCGTCCGAATTGCGGTTCAGGTTTATTGGAACCAGCATGCTATCGGCGGAAAGAGCGCCTGGCGCGTGTTCCGGTTTGGTGGAAAATCCCAGGAGTTTATTCTGCATATCAAGCGTCAATCGCCCGTCAATCAGGAAATTGCGACCGATGACACCTTTTGCCTTGAACGGAACAGAGCTGTGTTTGATTATGGAAACGTACAGGATAGGATAGTGCCCGCCAAGCAAGGATACGTCGTGTAAAAATCCATCTTCCAGAAGCATTTCCCCGGTTTCAGCTATGCGGTTGGACATGCGCTGAGGCTCGAAATTGGCGTTCTTGAATATATTTTCCCGCAGGATCAGATCGATAGCGTTAAAATCAAGTAAGAGATACTGAGATTTGTGATTGACCACTACTTTTATCTGGGGACCCGGGACAGCGCTGGAGTTAATGACGGGAAATATCTCAGATGTTTGATACCCATAAGATTCGATCCAGGGGATTGTTGCAAAATCCGGAAGTGCGGGCTCCCTGGTACAGGCTGCAATAAATAAAAAACAAAAGAGTAAATAACAATTTATTTTAAGTATTTTCATAATCACTCGTGTTTATTGGCAACTTCATTTATGAATGTAATATAATGCTTTGAAATCATTCTCTCCACAAAAATTCTTGTTATTTGCAAAACCGCTTTATCAGCAGTAAATTAACTCGATATTTGCGTTGTTTAATGCTAATTGGTTTGAGGTTATGGACATATTTCAAAAATGTTATGATTATTCTGAAGCCAGGATAGCCAAGGAGCAGGGATATTATCCGTACTTTATCCCTTTTTCCGGCGGTGACGATACGGTTATGGTATACCAGGGTTCTGCTAAAATTATGATCGGATCCAACAATTATCTGGGATTGACGCATCATCCGAAAGTGCTGGAAGCTGCCCAAAAAGCTCTGCTGGAATATGGCACCGGGCGAACCGGAAGCCGTTTTTTGAATGGCACGCTGGACATCCACGAAGAATTCGAAAGGGAACTGGCTGAATTCACAGGAAAACAGGCGGCGTTGATCTTTGCGACCGGTTTTATGACAAATATGGGCACAATTTCAACGGTTGTCGGTAAAGATGATGTGATTATATTGGATAAACTGGATCACGCCAGCATTATTGAAGGCTGCTCTTTGTCACGTGCCAAGATATTACGATATAAACACAATAATATAAAAGAGTTAAAATCAATTCTCGAAGGTCTTCCCGAAAAGATCGGTAAACTTGTCGTTGTGGACGGCGTGTTTTCCATGGAAGGAGATATAGCCAGGTTACCGGAGATTTGCAAAATTGTAAAAAAATACGGAGCCCGATTGATGGTCGACGATGCTCACTCCATGGGAGTTTTAGGACCCGAAGGAAACGGCACGGCAGCCCATTTTGGAGTAACCGACCAGGTTGATCTGATAATGGGGACCTTTTCGAAATCCTTTGCCGCCGTCGGCGGTTTTATTGCCGGTGATACCGAAGTCGTTGAATATATCAAGCATAATTCCAGAAGTATGATATTTACCGCCAGTCTGCCGCCCAGTGTTGTAGCGTCGGCCCGCGCCGCCCTGAAGATTATTAAATCCGAACCGCAACGCCGTGAGCGGTTATGGGAAATCGGAAATTATATGAGACAGAAATATCAGGCGATGGGATT
>DPVY01000037.1:2198-7504 GCA_003527965.1 Fidelibacterota bacterium | reverse complement strand
GCCGCCTGTACCAGGAGATTGACCTCTTTAAAGATAATCTGCACCTGTACGCATCGGGAGATATTACTTACCAAACCGGTCCGAATACGGTTATCTGGTTTGACCATTTACGCACAGCCGGCACCTCGGCTCAAAGTTATTACACTAATGAGCAATTGACTTTTGGTGGAACTATCGGCGCCCATATCGGTAGTTTTCACATCTTCTATACGGTTTATAACTGGGAAGGTCGGTTCTTTTCAAGTTTGCCGGGCATGTTATACCGAAGCCGCCTGAAGATTTTTGGTGTCGATTGGACCTTTATTAATAAATAAAGATTTTTAACTTTGCAATTATCATAATATTAATGTCTTAGAATTAAATTTAAATTTGGAAATTTAGAATATCACCCTTTTTCAATGGGATGAACTCAGGGTGACATTCAATGAGTCAGGGGGAAGCTCTATTCCCTGTTATCCTGAGTTCATCGAAGGATGAAGACAAAGCGACAGCAGAGAGAAAATATTTTCATTGTAAATTAAGTGAGAAATGTGAATATTTAATTTTAACACAGCGGGGACATATATGAAAATTTCACACTTATCATTTATCTGTCTTATACTTTTGACATCAATTGCTCTTCTTGCGAATTTACCCACTCCCGACGACCAAACTATCTATTTGAAAAGTGGGGAGAAATTAACGGGAAAGATTATCAAAACCGACGCCCAGACCGGTGAAATCTCTATCCAAACCGAATACGGCATACTCATTGTTCATAAAGACGATATCCTTGAGGAAGTCATTACTATTGAACTGAAGTCCGGCGATAAACTTAAAGGCAAAATATTAGCAAAATCCGGAACGACTACCGACTTGTTGACTGACTACGGTATACTGACCATTGCAAATTCGGATATTGCTAAAATCGAATACGGATTGAAAGATAAATCCGACAAAATATCCGAGATAAAGGAAAAATTCAGTCTGGGAAGCGAACGCCAGATCGATGTCTTTTACGATCCCACCGGTTATACGCTTGATAAAGGTGTGCTGTATGTCAGCGGATTGTCCTGGGGATTTGGCATCACCGATAAATTTCAGATTACATCCAAATGGTCAGGCTATTTTATGGGCAATTTTAATCTCCGACCAAAATTGCAGTTGTTTCGCTTCGGCACCTATGAAAAGGAACAGGTATTCTCTATCGGCGCTCACGTACACACTCGTTACAATCCCGACAAGTATGAATGGCTCGAAGGGAAATATGAATTCGATAAAGGTCATTATGATAATTCAAGTTGGGAATGGATATCATCTAATGATTCAACGCCGGTATATTATGGCGGTTACCATAAGATCGGCAGTCAAATCGACATTGAAGACAATGAAAAACATTATGATGATCAATATGATCATATTGAATACGATTGGGTCAATGTTGACCAGCCGGACCCCAAAGAATTCTATGAAGTTTTTGCCGCCTATACATTTTCCAATGCCCGCAAGGGTAACACGGGCAGGATTTCCCATACATTTGGCGCTATTATCAGTAAGCATCCCGATAAAAAAGAACTGATGTATAAAGTCTATTACGCCGGTGGCGTCGATATTCGCAAGAATCTCATCATGAATTACGAAATATTCTACGACCCTTATTATGTTGAGTGGTGGAACCGTGAAGACGGCATCTTCGGCAACTATGACGAAAATCTCTCTCTGACAAAACCCGACAAGCCCTATATTTCACCTATTCATTTCGATGTGGGCTTTATCTATGCCTTTTCCGACCGGCTACGGTTTGGTATCCATTTTCAGCCGTATATTTTTGGTATTTATATGAAATTTTAGACGGCGGGTATGTAGATTAACGATTGCAGATTGCAGATTGGTGTCGAAAATCCGGTTCTGCCAGTTCTCAACCTTAATCTTAACCTTAAAAAGGCCTACTTGCTTCGACTGCTGCCACCGATGGGAATGTCTATTGAATTGTTCAGTTTTCTAATTTATCTCTTCCCGACAGGCAATATGTATAGCGGACGCTCTTCATCCGATAGGTTCAGAACTTTGCTTACTTCATCATCTCTAAAAGCTCCGACAACCACCGTGCCGAGATTTAAAGAAACCGCCTGTAAACAGACATTTTGAGCGGCATGTCCGGCTTCCATGTGCACATACCTGACGCCCCTGTCGCCGTATTTTCGGGTTGTTCGCTCATAAACCGCGGAGAATACAATAACGATAGCGCCTTCTCGAACACATGCCTGCCCGAGAGCGGCAACCGCTAACTTATCTCTCACGTCTCCGTTTCTGACCTTTACGAGTTCATGTTTATGGGGCTTATATTTATAAACACCCTCTGCAATCCCCTCTACATTGCCAATCACGACATAGACCTCAAGTGGATAGAGTGTGCCTGCGGATGGCGCTGTTCTAAAACCTCTCTTCGAGTCAGTAATTCCCTGCGCCGACCAGAGAAGTTGGGCGACTTCGCTAAGCGTCAACGGTTCATCTTGATACGCTCTGACCGATCTTCTTTCAAGCATAGCCTGTTCGATCGAAACGCTGCTACTATATTTTGGCTCAGGTAGTTTTATGCCTGCATTGATTGAATCCCCGGAATCGTGTTCATCACCAAATAGTTGCGGCAACATAAAAGCCCCTCCTATTCCTGTACCAATTACTGCTATGGCTATGATAACGACATAGATCTTTTTCATGGCTTTAATCCTTGTGATTTATTTAGCCTATGTTGTGCCTTCGTGCTTTTTAATGTCCAAATAATGTCATTTGCTTCTCTTTAACAGGTGTCATTTCTTTGATGAAATTATCCCAAAGTTTCAAGTCAAGGTCAAAACCATATTTCTCATTCATTAATTTTAATTGTTCTTCAATGTTACGCATCGGACAATTTATTGCGAGTTTAAACAAGTCAATACGCATCAATATGTCTTTAGTAAAAACCCTTTTTGCATCGGGGAATGTAATTGATTGTAAAAATTCTTTAGTTTGAGACAAATTTAAAAGGATTGTCGCATATACAGAAAATTCAATATTGTCAAATCCAATAAAATAACAGGTATCATCAAGCATTACCGGCTTGTCATTTTGCGGTAATACCAGCGTAAAATGGAAGGTTTTGTAAAGTCCTGAAATTGCAACTTTGAATGGTTTAAATGAATAATCACCAATACCGAAAATTGAAAACATAGGTTTACCTTTGTATATACTTGACTTTCTCGCTTGGAAAACCGGCAAATATTTATTGAGGTATCGGTATGTTTCGGGAACTTTATGTTTAAGATAATTGGTTTGTTGTCCAACTTTGCTTTGAGTAACAATGATATATTTACGTGTTTCCTCGATTACAGTATTTTTTAAATCGGAGCTCTTTAGCAATCCATAAACTAATTCATCCTCAATTACCACATTTTCTTTCAAATTATTCAAGTAATGTCCATTAGTTTTTTCTAATTCCATTACAGCCGAACAGTCGTGTTTTATCCCTTGTCTCCATTCAAATGGACAAATACCGTCAATAGATTTGTTATGCAAATAATTAGCTGTGTTTGAAACAAATTTATTGCCCACCCACCCAAAACGTATTAAACTGTTTTTGCTGTAAAAATTATATTCCTGACATTCAAACTCAGGATTCGTATTTAATTTACATGAAAACAAAGATGATGCCACTGAAACATTAAACTCCTTTTTACTGTCTATGCAATGTTTTTCAATGGAACCAATACGATACTGTTTCGCTTTTTGATCAAAAACAATATTCTTAGCTATAGAGTTTTTTAATAAAAGGGCTAAATGACCGTTGACACCTTGGAAAGCATCAAAAAGGGATAAAACAATATATTCGGCAATGTCAAAATTACCTTTGCCGGTCATTGCATCAAGTCCATTTTGATTTTTAAAATTTGCTTTTTGGGGAAGATTGTTTGAATTTAAACTCCCCAATTGTGAATTAGTAACCCATGGCGGATTCCCGATAATAAGCAAATTATAATTATTTATTTGACTTGAAAGTTTTTTAAAGTCAAAATCAAAAACATTGTAGTGAAAAATTTCAATGGACGGTTTATTGCTTTCGGGATTTTTTAAATAGAAATCAAGTACGTTAAATTTGGTTTCCCACACATACGGTTTGTATATCTCAACACCTATTATTTTCCTTATTTCATTGAAATTATTAAGCGAAGCAAGGATAAAATTTCCTTTACCACAAGTAGGTTCAATAATAATTTCAGGTTTAATGCCTTGTTCGAGCAAGTGAATTGTTATTTTATTAGCAAGAATGCTATTAGTCTGAAAATCTCCATATTCGGCTCTGTCCGGTTCTTCAACCGAACTAAAAGTTACTGCGAGTCTTTCCTTTAATTCAATTAGTTCGGATTCGTCTGAAAAGAATGGATTAATTCCACAAATAATTTCTAAAAAATCATTTGCTTTTGCGACATTAGAAATATTTATCAGTTCCTTTGTAAAGAAATCGGCTACTGACAGTGAAATATTGGCTTCGAATACTCGCATTATGTAGTAATCCTATCAATGATTTTACTTATGCCTTGAATTTTGTCGGTAAGCGTTACAATTCTTTGATATTGCAACCGCCATTGCAAAGCATTCGAAATTGTCAAATATCCTTGCAATGGTGGTGTTTTAAGAATTTGTTTAGCTAATTGGTTTAGAGTAATGTCATCAGCCGGGATATTTTTATCACTTAAGTAAGCAACAATATCTTCAATATTTGCTTTGT
Organism: Fidelibacterota bacterium; assembly: GCA_003527965.1. Taxonomy (GTDB): domain Bacteria; phylum Fidelibacterota; class UBA2242; order UBA2242; family UBA2242; genus DPVY01. The sequence goes on along the minus strand of DPVY01000037.1, from coordinate 2,760 downwards.
CCTTAACCATTTCCCGAAGTCTATAAGTTGTCGTATAATCGGCTGTTCGTTCTTTCGAGATAAAAGAACAACTTACAAAATCAAGATTGGCCGTTTTAGTTTTGGGGTCATCAACCTTGTCGTAAACAAACACGAGTAGATTGTATCCAAGTCCAAAGATTTTCTGTTTGGCATCTTTGAATGGACAAGATGATTGAGGTTGTTTTATTGATGTTACTTTAATGTCAGTTTGAATGTCGTCAGAGGGTAGGTCTATGCCATTGGCAGAAGAACCAATTGTAGTCTTATATTTTTTATTGAGATGCTCTTGAAATTTATGTTCAATATGTGTTCCAACGGCTTTGCCGTCTGTAACTCCGAAAAGGTCTTTGTTGTTTATTTTAGATTCCTCGATACAAAATGCTTTTGCTTCGGCTTTAAGCTTCTCAATCGTCAGTTTTTCTTTCATTTTTATCCTTGTATTAATTCCGCAAATTTAGTCATTATTCTGATTACTTAGTGTTGATCTATTTTTAGCATTAGGCACAACGTTAGTGTATGTCTAAGAGTAGACATATATTTC
>DPVY01000037.1:0-1909 GCA_003527965.1 Fidelibacterota bacterium | reverse complement strand
GTATGTCTAAGAGTAGACATATTCTCCCATTCTCACTGTAAATGGCTACCTGCTTCCGAACTCTTATTGATTCAGGTCTTGCTAACATTTTCACACCGATTTTGTACTCGATCAGCCATTTCTTTAACAGAAATTTATTCTTATCTCAGTAGTTTTGCAAATGTTTTTTCCCGTCGTTATAAAAGGAGTTGTGAAACATAATGAATTCGTAAAACATCTAACCGATCCGTAGGATATCCTATGGATCAAAGACGCAAAGAACGCCCCGGTGAAATATGCTTCGCATTTTACCCTGTTAGATATTTTCAAATTTATTCAATTGTTGTTTCCTTCGCTGTTATCTCACAGGGTGAACGGAACAGGCAAAGTATTTTTACTATCAGATGTCAGTCCTTTTTTCCTTTAAACCTGTCAGGTTTTTTAGGTTTTGTTGTTATCAACGTAACAAGAATAATCGCAGCAAACGCTAATAGATAGCTGACAAATCTCTCCGAAATGATATTATTCAGCCCGGGTATATTTTTCCAGATGACGGTGCTTATCGATCCTGTTAGCATTCCCGCCAGCGCGCCCTCTCTGGTAATTTTCTTCCAGTAAATAATGCCAAGCAATACCGGACCAAAACTGGCGCCCAGCCCGGACCAGGCATAGGATACTAACGAAAAAACCAGGTCCGTGGATGTGGTACGCCATGACGAAAGCGATTATGCCAACGACGATTGTGGACAGTCTGCCGATTTTCAATAATTTTTCGGGTGACAGATCTCTCTTCCCGACTTTATGGATAAGATCTTCGGATATGGCTGACGCCGTTACCAACAATTGCGAATCAGCCGTGGACATCATCGCCGCCATTGCGCCGGATATCAGTATCCCGGCAAACCATCCCGGCAGCAGACTGGTTGCCATGAACGGCATTAAAAATTCCGGATCGGCAAACTTATCCGCTCCATAAAGGGCTACACCCACGACGCCCATGAAAAACGCCCCGAAGAATGCCGGGATCGCCCATGAAAATGCGATTACTCTGCCCCGTTTTATCTCGCTGGAATCTCTGATTGCAATGAACCTGGCAAGCAGATGCGGTTGTCCGGTATAGCCAAATCCCCAGCTCAGTCCGCCGAGTACCGCAAGTAGCGCCGCTATCCCGGTCTTTCCGCCGGACAATGAAAACATCGCCGGGGATAATTCAACCAGATAATTATGATCAGCCTGCGCTAATTCAATTACCCCGACAATCGGTAATATCACTAATGTTGAAAACATTATTATTGCCTGAAACATGTCGGTCCAGACAACGGCGCGGAATCCGCCCAAAATTGTATAAAGCAAAATAATCCCGGCGCCGATAACCATACCCGATAATTGCGGGATGCCGAAAGTGACATTGAGTACTTTTCCCGCAGCATTGAATTGCGCCGCTACATAAAATATAAAGAAGAATGTGATAATCAGGGAGGAAATGATTCGCAGCAGTTTTGTTTCATCATTGAAAAAATTGGCAATCAGGTCTGGCAATGTGAGAGAATCATATTTACCGGCTAATTCCCTTAGCGGCACAGCGATGAACAGCCAGGAAAATATTATCCCGGCAAGACATCCGAAAACCGCCCAGATTTCCAGAAATCCCACCGCCAGAGCAGCGCCGGGCAAACCGATCAACAACCACGCCGATTCACCGCTGGCCCGTTCCGAAAGAGCAATTGCCCAGGCGCCCAGTTTGCGGTCGGCGATCAGATAGTCGGCGTGGGTTTTATTCTTGCCGGCGCTTTTCAGTCCGATAGCCAGGACCACTATCAGGTAAAAAACAAGTCCGATTAAGATTGAATTCATCGCATATCACCATATTATTTTTGCCGTCTCTATAATCGTAGAAATATAGAAAGGAAAATTCCCGGCAGCAAGCCGG
>DPVY01000035.1:8354-8803 GCA_003527965.1 Fidelibacterota bacterium | reverse complement strand
CTCCCAATTTGACAGCAGTAATTACATCATCTTTCATGCCTCTCGTTGTAATCATTAAAATTGGCAGTTTCTTATATTTCTCATTACTCCTTAATTCCTTGACAAACTGTTCGCCGTTCATTTCAGGCATATTCCAATCGGTTAATACTAGATCGACCTCTTGTTTTTCCATCTTCTCTAATGCGTCCAGACCATTCTCTGCCTCAATAATATTTGTAAATCCAATTTTCTTAAGCGCATTTAAAATAATTCGTCTCATAGTTAGTGAATCATCAACAAATATTACCTTTTTACCCAGCATTTTCTTCCTCTTTTATATTAAACCAAACTCTTTTCTTAAGTTTGCAATAGATCAACCATCTCCTTAATTGTCTTCAATTCATCTTCAATTCCAGATACAAAACTCTCAAAATCTACTTTGTCTAAACTCTCATATTCTTGTTGTAGAA
>DPVY01000035.1:1151-7915 GCA_003527965.1 Fidelibacterota bacterium | reverse complement strand
AATTCATTATCGGAAACTTTCTCCGGATTATGATGATATCCGATAACGTTTTTTATTTCTTCAGATATTTTCCATTTCTCGGCCATCCACCAGCCTACATCTGAATGAGTAACACCAAATATCTCTTTTTCCGCATTATAGCTTGAACACTTATTATATTTTCCAAATTCAAGAGCTTCAATATAACCTTCCGGATCAATGCGGTAGAGAACCAGTTTTCCAATATCATGCAAAAGACCAAAAGTATAAATATTACTTCCGGTAGAAATTCCCAATTCATCAACTATTAGTTGGGCAACATATCCACAGGCAACGGAGTGTTTCCAAAATTGTTTCCAACTGATGTGATAACCTCCGATATCATGGCTTAAATCTTTGATTACCGAAAAACTAATAGCAATGTTGCTCAGTTCCCGCATACCGATAACAATAATAGCGTGACGCAAGGACTTCACATCTTTTTTCAGACCGTAATAGGCGGAATTTGCGATTTTCAATACTTTCATCGCAAGTGGCGGGTCTTTTTCAATAATAGGTAATAATTGGTTTACCGAAAGATTGTCCTCACGTGAAGATCGGAGTATTTCTGTCGCAATGATTGGTAAAGTCGGTAAATTTGTTAAAGAAAAGACTTGCTCCCGGTAATATTCAGGAGAACGATTTTCCCTCACAACCATCTATGGCTCCATTCTGTCATAATTGTTTTTTGACAAATATTATGCCAAATTTATGATTAAAAAGCTCAGCATCTATCATATCTTATAGATAACCACATAATTTATAAATTTTAACATATCAGCCTACACAAAGAAGGGGAATATTTTGCCGTCCCGGAAATTTTTTCTTTCATCACAACGGCAAACATACCCTAAATATAATTTTTATCTCATCCTCTAAGCCCGATCGCATCTTCGGCCATTTTAACTATCTGTCCCGGAATCTTATTCAGCTCAACGATTTTATCTACAGCACCCAGTTCAATAGCTACTTTCGGCATACCGAAAACCACACAACTCGCTTCGTCCTGGGCAATAGTACTAGCCCCGTTCTTTTTCATTTCCAATAATCCCTCAGATCCGTCTCCGCCCATACCGGTTAATATTACACCAATTGCATTTTTGCCCGCATAATGAGCCACTGACTTAAAAAGGACATTCACAGAGGGACGATGTCGGCTTACAAGCGGACCTCCCTTCACCTGGACGTAGTACATAGCGCCCGATCGCCTTAGCAGCATGTGGTAATTACCCGGTGCTATGAGTACTCTGCCCGGTATCACTTTATCACCATCTTCGGCTTCTTTCACCTCTACTTCACAGACTTGATTTAGCCTGTCGGCAAAGGCGCGGGTAAAGTGTTCCGGCATATGCTGCACTACTATCATGCCGGGAGCGTTGCCGGGCAGCGCCGAAAGCAATCTCTGAAGCGCCTGGGTTCCCCCTGTAGAGGCTCCAACAGCAACAACTTTATTAGTCGTACGAGTCATCGCCAGCCTTTCCACCGGCACAAAAGTATTGGCAGGAGTAATATCCTGTTTCTTCACTTTCAGTTTAGCAACGGCCTTGATCTTATCAATAAGTTCCACAGACATATCGCCAACGGTATAAGCTGCCCCCGGTTTTGACATTACTTCCACGGCTCCAATCTCGATCGCCTCCAGTGCGAGCTCACCCCCCTTATGTGTAAGTGATGAAACTACAATTACAGGCAATGGATAATATCTCATTAACTTTTTAAGAAACGTTATGCCATCCATACGGGGCATTTCGATATCAAGAGTAATGACATCGGGTTTTAATTTAACGATTTTGTCTCGAGCTATATATGGATCGGGCGCTGTTCCCACAACTTCAATTTGAGGATCACGAGAAAGTTCCTTATTAAAAATCTGGCGCACTACAGCCGAATCATCTACAATTAATACTTTAATTTTTTCCACGTGGATAAAACCTCACACAAAATAAAATTCTAAAAATCTCACTCAACAAGCAAAAATGACAGCAAGACGGGGTAATCGTCAACAAAAAATCCAATAGTTTCGGTTTTATTAAGTGTTTCCGTCCAGCCGGATGCATCGAGCTCTGAAACCTGTGGGATTGACAAGTTAATGAGAGCCTTTTCCCCGGCAATTGCAGTTAAGACCTGACCACAGGTAACATTTAAAACCTCTTTTAAAGAATCTACTGCCAGATTCATCGCTTGTTCATCATCGGAATTTATACCGAGGATATTCGCCGCAATTTCGAAACACATCCCCTCCACAACCGTAATGGAAATTTCTCCGCTCATATCGCCCGTAAATGTCATGCCTGCTGTCAAATATTTATTACCGGTTGGAGATAATTCATCCCTCTCTGCCGGTTCACCAAACATAAATGCAAGTTTCTCCAATGCACCACAGAAAACATTACTTAAAAGATCTTTTTGCTTACTCTTCATCTTGCCTCCCAATAATATCATCAACAACCTTTCGTACCAATTCCGGTGTAAAAGGTTTTCTGATATAAGCGCTAATGCCTCTTGATTTAAGCTGTTCGATACGTGTGGCACTCCCCTCGGTAGATACAACCACAACAGGGATAGTTTTAAGAAGTCCGTCCGCAGACATCTTTTCGATCATTTCAACGCCTCCCATTACAGGCATATTTATATCGGAAAAAACCAAATCGACCCAATTATCATTAAGTATCTCAAGAGCCTCTTTACCATTGGCTGCCTGATACAGCTCACCAACGGGAATTCCGGCCAGTTTTAAGGTTTTGGAAATCACTGCCCGTACAACGGCAGAATCATCAACTACGAGAATATTAAGAGCCATTATTATTTCCCTTTTTTGTTTCCGGGTTAAACAAACTAATAAGTTCATTTAATTTACCCATAATTTTACATAGTACAGACTCGGTGACCTTGGTTGTAAGATTTAACCGGGCCGCCACTTCAGAAGAGGGATGATAATTGAGTCCATCGTTCCCAATGCCCAATCCGCTCATCATAGAAAGTATATCGGCAACATGGACCAGGTCAAGTACAAGCCTATCTCCCTGATACAGATCCGGTTGATGATGCCAACGATCAACATCTACAATACACTCCGGCAAATTCCATCTCTCAAGTAAAATCGCTCCCACTTCAGCATGATCGATTCCGAGTATCTGTTTTTCAGCTTCGTCAAATGAAACATTTTCCTGATTTGCCAGCGTCATTATGGGAGCGGCATCCACTTCGATAAATGTTCCTAACACAATCTTACCAATATCATGTAACAGACCGGCAGTAAAAGTATAGTCCGGCGCTTTAATATTCAGATCTAATGCCAGTTGTTCCGCACCAATGGCTACCGCCACAGAATGTTCCCAAAACTTACCCGGAGAAAGATCATAACCTTTTACGGCTTTCTGAGCCATAGGGGCAATAGCTGCCGCCACTGCCAGTTCAAAGATCCGTTTCGTGCCCAACCGAACAATCCCCTGCTGAACAGAATTCACTGATTTTGAAAAACCAAAGTAAGCCGAGTTGGCAAGATGCAGGATATTAGTGGTTAAACCCGGATCATATTTGATTATCTGAGCCAACTCCGTAAAGTTGACATCGGGATTCCTAAGAAGCTTCCGTATCTCAACAACGACCGTGGGCATCGCTGGAATTGAACCAATTTTTGATAATATTTCGTCTCTACGGCTCATAATTCCACCTCCTTGCCACCTGACTTTATAATGGTCTTTCCCGTTTCCATATAGAGATATACCGTGCGGGATATAGTACCACCGACATCTTCGGAAGTTATCAATATATTGTTTTTCCAAAGAACTTTCCTCAACATGGTATAGTTGCGCTCCCCGATTCTGAATAAATTTTTAGCATCAAGTAATCTGGCGCCACCGGCTACTTTGGTTATAAGATTTTCTCTCTTTGCCCCCAGATCAAAAACAGACTGCAACAATGTTTGCACTCCGAGATCGGTGAACATACATGGATTTGACATTGCTTTAGCAGGATCGATTTTTGACAACGGCAACATACAGTGAATAAGCCCACCAATACCAACAACCGGGTCATAAAGTGAAAGGGCCACACAGGATCCGAGTGAGCAGGTAACAAGAATATCATCGCTCCTTGTTGAAACTCTCATATCCGATATATCGACAGTTAGTAACATTTGACTACCTAAAAGTTAAATAGATTCTTTTTGATGATTGCATTCGGTTTCTATTGTCGCTTTTTCCACCGTTCAATTTTTTCAAAAGCATCTTCAACTGTTTTATAAAGAGCTTCCAGCTTAACCGGCTTAGTAAAATAATCATCAAATCCGGCTTCCCTGCAATCACTTAACTCAAAAAGCGAACCAAACCCCGTAACGGCATAAATACAGGCAATTGGATTATCTTTTTTAATCCGCCTACAGAGTTCCAAGCCATCCATCCCGGGCATTTTTAGATCCGTGAACATCACCTGGATGTTCTCTTTCTCCAAAATCTTCAAGGCTTCTTCCCCTCTGGTAGCTGTAAAAACCGTATAACCTTTTTCCTTAAAAGCGCTTTCATATATCTCAAGGATCATAGGTTCATCATCTACACACAAAATTTTATTACCCATTTCTTCTCCTTCTATATTTGTATAGTCCGTTTAAGATATCTGTTTTTCTTCATTTTTTTTAGATTGTTCTTTTTTTTCGCTTTGATTAATATCTATAATTTTAATGCCACCGACATAATCTCTTGTTTCATACCTGGTAATGCTGTTCAGCTTTCCGGTGATTTTTGCCATAATATTTACCTGTTCCATAATCGTTCTTACCGGATTCCATAGCGGATCATCATCTGACAGGTGCATCAGTATATGCTCGACATACCCGGAAATCACCTGAAAAGGTTGATTAAGTTCATGGCATGTGGTTCCGGCAATTTCAAGAATTGCCTGTAACTTTTGCCTTTCTATGCGGTCCTCTTCTATCTGTTTTCGCTCGGTAACATCCTCAATAATGCCATCAAAATATTTTACCTCTCCGCTCTCATCTGCTACTATCACTCCCGACAGAGAACCAGTAAAAGGGGTTCCGTCCCGCCTCTTTAATTGAATTTCCTCACTCCTTATAAACCGATCTCGCAGAGCTTTATTATTAAGATTACTTATAGCTAACTGATTTTCACATATATCGGCAAATTTTATTGACAGAAGTTCCTCCTTATTTTTACATCCGAACATTTTGATTGTCGCCGGGTTTGCCTCAATGAATTTACCCTTTAAGCCGGTCGAACTCCTGAATATGCCGACATTGATATTCTCTATCAAACTCCTGTATTTCTCTTCACTCTCTAATAATGCCTTCGTCCTTTCTGCCAAAATATCTTCAAGATGTTCCCGATATCCGCGGTTCTCGTCTTTAAGCGCTTTTATCTGTGCAGCTTTTGCAACTATCTTTTTGACGGATTCTCTCGCCACAGGCTTAGCCAGATAATCAAACACACCCGATCTCATCGCTTCGGTAGCGGTTTCAACCGTAGGTTCGCCGGTTATCATTATTATCTGAATATCCGACGATCTCTCACGGATCTCTTTAAGAAGCTTCATCCCGTTAGTATGCGGCAAAACGATGTCGCTCAGGATTACATCAAAGTCATATTCGTCCATAAGCCTGAGCGCTTCGGCAGCATTTTCCGCCGTGTAAACCGCGTGAAAATCTTCTTCAAGAAAAGCTTTAAGGGTAACCCTGGCACTTTTCTCGTCATCAACTATCAGTATATACGCCATTCTTTTCCTTATTGTCTAAAATCGTAAGGTCTAAAGTCATCAAGTCTAAAGTCGTAAAGCCCAAACTACGATTTGACATTCCGACCTTCGACATTAAGACATTTCGACCTTTGACTCTTTGATCCCGTACAATCGCTTCGCTCCCTACGGGACAGGCATTAGACCTTCACAATTAGCACAGCCTACTTTATATATACCGATGGTTTCACGGCTTTGAAATCACTGGGGATTCCTGTCAGACTCTCCGAATGTCCCAGCATCAAATAGCCGCCGGGTTTGAGAAGGCGATACATCTCGTCAATTAGTTTTTTCCGGACAACGTTATCAAAGTAAATCATGACATTACGACAAAATATAACATCCATCGGACCACGCATCGGAAATGGCGGCATGGACAGATTGAGTCGCTTGAAAACAACTAATTTTTTAATAAAATCCTTAACGGCATATTCAACACTGCCATTGTTTTTTATCTTATGAAAATACCGTTCCCTAAAAATTTGTGGAACAGGTTCTATCTTTTTTGCGTCATAAACACCTGTTCGAGACTTCTCCAAAACGATGGTGGAAATATCCGTACCGAGGATCTTTAAATCCACGCTGCGACCTTTTAGCACTTCAAGCAGAGTTATAGCCATTGTATAGGGTTCTTCCCCGGTGGAACTTGCTGCCGACCAGAACCTGAAACGTTTCTGACCGTCATCTACCCAATTTGAGAAAACGTCAGTTAAAAAGTCGAAGTGATCGGCTTCCCGGTAAAAATTAGTCACATTTGTTGAAATAACATCAATCAGGCAAACAAGTTCTGCACCGCTTTCGTCTTCCATGACATACTTAAGATAGTCCCTGCTGTCGGCAATGCCAAGACTCCGCATCCGTTTGCTTACACGTGCAGAAACCAGCGCTTCTTTTTGCTCTCTAAGTGAGATGCCGCTTTTCTCATAGACTATCTCTCTGATCTTGTTGAAAGTTCTTTTATCCACTTCTATTGTCTACTTTCTATTTACAAATATTCA
>DPVY01000035.1:0-837 GCA_003527965.1 Fidelibacterota bacterium | reverse complement strand
AATATTCATTAATCAATTTTCTATTGTCTCCCATAATATCGTCTCCAAATGCTAGCCATTAACTTCAGTTAATGGGACTGATGACACATCTCTCAATATCCGAATTCATTCGGTATATATATCGACTAAAGTCGGGACGACAAGTAGAAGCCATTCTATCCCATCGAATAAATTCGATGGTTAATATTTGAGTATTTCCGTTATGTTTCAATTTTTCCAACATAGTTCTCACAAAAGTCTTGAAGTCGACCTTTGACCTCCTGACCTTCAACCTTCGACACTTCTATTGTCAAAAATTACTTAGTTCGTCATCATCCAGAGGAATAACTATCTCCGGTTTGACAACTTTGGTGACTTTTTTCTTGCCTTTGATCGGTGCCGGCTGAGCGCTTGCTTTTCCGTAAATCTGTCGCTGCCTCACCCCGGCAACTCTTTTTTTCTTTAAACTTCCATCAGTGCTTAACTTGAATTCACCGACAAGTGCATTAAGTTCCTCTGCCTGACCGTTAAGCTCTTCGGATGCGCTGGCAGATTCTTCAGAGTTGGCAGCATTTTGCTGAGTTACCTTATTCATCTGGGCAACCGCTGTATTCACCTGCTCTATTCCTTCAGCCTGCTCTTTTGATGCCGCTGCAATTTCACCGATAAGATCATTTACCTTGCCGATACTATTGACAACTTCATCCAATGCAGTGGCAACTTCACCGCTAATCTTGACACCGGTATTAGCATTATTAACCGATTCTTCGATCATCTCAGCTGTGTTTTTGGCCGCTTCGGCGCTGCGTTGAGCCAGGTTACGAACCTCTTCCGCTACAACGGCAAAGCCCTTACCGG
>DPVY01000176.1 GCA_003527965.1 Fidelibacterota bacterium | reverse complement strand
TCTCCTTTGGACACCATTTTCCGCCGCTTTATAAATTGCTGTTCTATTATCTGCCCTATTTCAGCAAGTTTCGCGTACCGATGATGATTTTGGTATTAAGCTCCTTCCTATCAATTATTCTGGCAATGTTCGGACTGCGGTCAATAATTGAGCGCCCGGATGAAAAGAGGTTTAAGACACTCCTCTACATTTCGGGGTTTTTCGCTTTGGTGGGGCTTGTACCGTTACTGCTGCCGAATATTCTCTCATATACTTCGCCAAAAGATGCCCGGTTTGCAGCTAATCCGGAGGTATTGGAATTGCTGCGCAAAGTGCGCCTTGAACTTATGCGGACGGATACGATCAGGATGCTGGGCTTTATCGCGGCTTTTGTGGCTTTAATAATCACTTATTATAAGAAGAAAATAAATAAAGACCTGCTGATTCTCGGCATTTTTCTGCTGATTGCCGTTGATATGATCAGCGTTTCCTGGCGGTTTATGAGTACTGCGCGGTTGGTGAATCCAAAAAGTGTCGAACGAAATTATTTTAAAGAAACAAAATTTGATAAGATAATTTCCTCCGATCCTGAATACCATCGGGTTCTGGGGCTGGGACAACTGTTCCAGAGTAACGATCTGGCATACCGGCATCAGCTGGTCGGTGGTTATTCTGCCATTAAACCGCAGCTTATTCAGGATATTGTCGACAATAATCTGTATACAAACAATCCGCAAGAGCCTGTGAACTGGAATGTAATCAACATGCTCAATGCCAAATATATTGTCGCACCGGGCAATCTTCAGGCTGAAGGATTAATTCCGTTGGAGGTCAACCAGAATCAGAAGACAATTTTATATAAAAATGAAAACGCCTTGCCACGAGCCTTTTTTGTTAATTTCGTGAAAAGATTTAACGATGAAAAAGAAGTTGTTCGATTTATGAACAGCCCTGAATTTGAGCCATCTGAATTTGCATTGACGACAGAAGATATCGATACCAATACTGTTTACGATGTCTCCGGCACGATTAGGATTACCGAATATACTCCCAATCGGATTTCCCTGGAAGTGGAAAATAATGGGAATGCCTTTATGGTTCTGTCCGAAGCCTATTATCCGAAAGGCTGGACGGCAACGATCGATTCCAAACCCCTGCATATATACCAGGTGAACCATGTTCTGAGAGGTATAGGAATAGCAGCCGGTAAGCACGAAATAGTATTTGAATTCAGACCCAAAAGCTATGCCCGGGCTGCTGTCATATCTTCTGTTTTTACTTATCTCGTGTGGATTTTGATTATCGGCAATCTGGTATATGTGAACAGGTCAAAAATAGCATTTTTGTAATAGTTTACCACTGAAGGACACGGAATATCACAGAAAAGGTATAAAATGATCAAGTTGCTCCGTAGGAGATCCTTCGGATCTATATTCACCCCGTGTAATAAGTAAAGAAGAAGATACAAGAAGATGAATAAAAGAGATATTACACGGGGTAAAGATTTAACCTATAAAATAATAGGAGCCGCAAGGGAAGTATATAAAGAACTAGGACCAGGTTTTCTGGAATCGGTTTATGAAGATGCCTTATGTTACGAGCTTGATTTAATGGGTATAGCTTACCAAAGACAGTTAGAATTAGATGTTCATTATAAAAGTGTTGTGTTTGATCGCAAATTTCGAGCTGACCTTCTTGTTGAGAAGAGAATTCTCGTAGAAAACAAAGCTATGAAAAAGATAACAAATCAGGATGAAGCACAATTAATTAATTACTTTTCCAAAGGAATCCCTATGGGAAAAAACAACACGATTAAGATTAGGGTTATTGTTTAATTTTGGTGCTGAGAAATTTGAAATGATGAGAAGAATATTTTGATAATTCAGCGCCCCGATGGTTCCCTTCGGAGTAACTCCGTTCACCCCATTAGATAGGTTTTATATATGAATTCATTTTTTTATTTAACAAAGATATCTAACGGGGTGAAAATCAGTGGTGAATTATTACGCATTTATCCATATAAACAATATTCATCCAAAGAAGAGGTTTAAAATGGACTGTATATGTCTCGCGGCCGGTTTAGGGCAACGCATGAATCATACCATTCCAAAACAGTTCCTGCCGCTGCTCGGTAAGCCAATTATTGCTTATTCACTCGAAGCATTGGAAACCGTCCCGGAAATCGACCGGATTATCGTAGTTTACAACAAGGACTTTCGGCAGATGTATGAAGAGCTGTTCGATAATTATAACGTCAGCAAATGTGTTTTGGTTGAAGGGGGTGAAATGCGCCAGGACTCTGTCTGGAACGGTTTGAAAACCGTTGAAAGCGAGAAGGTATTGCTTCATGAGGCGTCCCGCCCTTTTATCACACCCGATTTCGTTCAGTCTCTTTTCAAATATGCGCAGGAAAAAGCCGTGGTTCCGGTTATACCCATTCCCTTTACGGTTTCCGTCGGGAATCAATACATGACCGCCGAATTGGATCGCTCACTTCTGCATAATGTTCAACTGCCGCAGCTTTTCGATGCCAAAACATTGCGGGATGCTCACAATCTGGCGCGTCGTGAAAATTATGTTGCCACCGAAGACGGAATTCTGGTGTTCCGCCTTGGTGAAAAAGTTCGTTTTGTCACCGGCTCGGAAAATAATATTAAGATTGCCACACCGCTGGATCTGATTATTGCCGAAAATTTATTGAGAGGTATTGACAAATGACTATAAAAGACTCCGTGATAGTCATCACCGGCGCCAGTCGGGGAATCGGTAAAGCGATGGCGTTGAGATTCTCTCGTTTAGGCGCAAAAGTTGTTCTTGCCGCCCGCAGCGTCGATGTTATGCAATCTTTTGCGCATGAATTAGCCTCGCCCTATCTGATAGTCAAAACCGACGTCTGTTCGGAATCGTCAATTCACAATATGATTAACAAAACGATCCGTACATTTGGGCGGATCGATATTTTGGTAAATAACGCCGGTTTTGTCGAAGCTCGCGGAGTTATGGACACCTCTCTGAAAACCTGGGAATTGACCCTGAAAACCAATTTGACCGGTACTTTTATAACAACCCGTGAAGCATTGCGATATATGAAAAAAACCGGCGGCAAAATTATCAATATAGCCTCTACCGCCGGAACGGGACCGCGACCGGGGTGGTGTGCCTACGCCGCCAGCAAAGCCGGAGTGATTAATTTTTCGATGAGCATTGCTAAAGAACTTGAATTATATAACATCAAAGTTTTTTGTCTCTGCCCGGCAGGCACGGCAACCGATCTGAGAAAGAAATTAGTGCCCGATGAAGACCCCACAACTATTATGCAGCCGGAAGATGTGGTCAATGTGGTCGAATACTGTCTCACCGATGAAGCCGATGTTATTGAATCACAACCAATCATTATCCGTGTCCGTTAATTTCCCATTGCCCAAAAACGAATGAGTTTCCGGATAATGTTTTTTTTGTTAACTTATTAATATTTCTCACTTCGTAACTCTATGAAATACAGAGCAATAAACACAATAAGGAGCAATTCAGGGTACAAAGTTCATGTAGAGAAGAAAGAATCCTGGAAGGATTCAATACGAATAATCCCGATCCGTCGGGATGAAACCTCTGGAGAGAGAAACAAAAACAACAACCCTGAAAGGGTTGAATTTATAGATGATGATTTCGTAAAAAGTCCTCTGTCCCGACCCATCGGGATTTATAAAATATTTGTCATTTTTTGGTTCTGGCTTGTCCAGGTTAGAGAACAGATAGCGAACCCCTATAGGGGTTTGGGATTGTCGAGGTTTTTGGATTTAGCTACAAATAGCAAACCCCTGCCGGGGTTAAT
>DPVY01000159.1 GCA_003527965.1 Fidelibacterota bacterium | reverse complement strand
TTATTGTAACCCCGGTTGTTTGATGGGCTGTCGGTATTGTCGAGAAAGGCGCCCCAATATTTTTCAGGTTCGGATGCTGTTGCTATATCTGATTGATAAGACTGGTGGTCAATTTCTCCGCCGAGAGCTGTCATTTCCAGTGTAAATTGGTCTAATTTGGTCCGTAATGCTTCTTCTTCCCGTGCGGCATCGATCATTACACTGATCCGCTGAATTTTTTCATTTAGAAAGTTAACCAGATCACTTTTCAATCTGACATTAGTTTTACCCGATTGAATAAAATCACTGATATTCATTTTTGATGGAATTGCCACATCGTCAATATGTGTATAATATGTTTTTGTATCGATAACCCAGTTTCGAATCTCGATGATCCGGATCAGATAATCCAGACCGGCTTTCCGTTGATCAATGGATAAATCGGAATTTAATTCTATCACCAGAGAATCCATATCGTTTGTAATTAAAGCAAAAAGGGCGGAGGATGTTGCTCTGGCGGAATTCTGTAGTTTCAATAACTGTTGGTAATTATTCAACATATCAGTATTAATTGCCGCCTTTTCTTCAGTTAGTTTGACCACTTTTCTGCGGTCTAACCATGACGGTTTTTTTCGATTATCGAGCACGCTGATTTCACGATCAATATCAGCAATCTTTGCGTCAAGTTTCTCGATCTGTTTATTTATTTGAATGATTTTATTTACAGTGGCAGACAGATCGGATCGATAATCGTTCATTTGATTTCCGGCGAATCCGCTTTGTACTAAAATCAATATCAGGATGATACAGATACCAGATATTTTCTTGTTTACAACTGCCGGCGAAATTATATACTTCATTTTTTTATCCATGTCATCTTATTGTTTTAAGGAGCGGAAACCTCATACTCATGTTCTTCAATTCCATACTTTTCTATCTTATAATAGAGCGTGCTCGTTTTAATTTTCAGCTGATCTGCCGTTCGCTGCTTGACGCCGCGGCAATCTTTCAGCGCATTAAGGATCATTTCGCGTTCAATTTTTGTAATATATTCCGTCAAATCCCGGTTCGGGTGCGGAGGGGTATTTTCCGGGGATTCAGGCACCTCGGTAAATGAAAACAGCTCATCGGTGAAAAGATTATCTTCAATAAAAACCAGGGCGCGTTCGATAAAATTTTCCAGTTCACGGATATTCCCCGGCCAGGAATAGGCTTGCAGTTTCCGTAGGACACTGGTCTGGATACGCGGAATTTCACGCTGGAGTTTTTGCGCTTTATTCTGGAGAATATAGTCAATCAGCAACGGTATATCTTCTTTGCGTTGACGCAAAGGCGGGATGTGAAGTGGAATTACATTGATGCGATAAAACAGGTCTGAACGAAATGATTTATCGTTAACTGCCTGCTGAAGGTCTTTATTGGTTGCTGAGATCAGCCGGAAATTGCTCTCGATAAACTTTTCTCCGCCGACCCGCTGAAACTGTTTGGTTTGGAGGACTCTGAGCAGTTTTACCTGAAGAGTGGGAGACATGTCGCCAATCTCATCCAGAAACAGGGTACCCTCGTTGGCTTGTTCGAATTTCCCGGCGTGTGTGCGAACCGCTCCCGTAAATGCGCCTTTTTCATGTCCGAACAGCTCGCTTTCCAAGAGCGATTCCGTCAGGGCGCCGCAATTGACCGGGATAAACGGGGCGTTTTTATTCGGGCTCAGCTGGTGAATAGCCTGTGCGACGAGTTCCTTGCCGGTTCCACTTTCACCGGTAATTAACACCGGGCTGTCGGATTTCGATACTTTTTGAATTAATGCCCGGATTTTATTGATCACATCTGAATTACCGATGATCCGGTTAAATTCGGTATCAGAATTGGTAATTTTTTGACGGAATGCCCAGCGTTCATAGATAGTAGCGATTTTGGATCGGAGTTCAGCCAGTGGAAAGGGCTTGGTGATAAAATCCTCGGCGCCGTTCTTGATTGCATCAACCGCAATATCGACGGTTGCAAACGCAGTAATTATGATAACATCCAGGGCGGGAAACTGGGATTTAACCATTTTAAATAATTTTATCCCGTCGATTTTGGGCATTTTAATATCGGTGATCAGAAGATTCCAGGACTCTGACCGGCATTTTTTCAATCCCTGTTCACCATCGACTGCCGATCCGACGAAGTAGCCCTCTTTTTTCAGAGTGGCGACGATTCCCTCTCTGAGGGATTCATTATCTTCGACGACGAGTATGCGGTAATTGTTTTTCAAAGCGTTCATCCTATCCTGTGCGTAATTGAATGACAAATTCTGTGCCACTGCTGTCTGAGCGGGCGAGCAGAATCTTTCCGCCATGCTGCTCGACGATAGATTTCGAAATGGACAAACCCAGACCGACTCCGGAACTTTTTGTGCTGAAGAAAGCCTCAAAAATCTGAGGCTGTATATTAGCCTGAATCGGCGGTCCCTGATTCAGGATCGAAATTGATAATATTTCATTTTCCGATTGAACTGAGATCACTATTTCCATATTCGGAGCCGAGGATTCGCAGGCATTTTTAAGAATATTGAAAAATGCATGTTTGATTTTTTCCGGATGGACCCGGGCGTTTCCATTTCCCTGAATTAGAATTTGATGGTCAGGAAAATCGGTTTTAATATTCGATCTAATCTCTTCAAAGATCGGTTTTAACGGGTAAATCGCCCGAGTAAATTCAATCGGTTTGGCGTAAGCCAGAAAGTTCTCCACTATATTTGATAAATTTTTTATTTCTTTGGCAACGGCTTTGGAATATGTATCGACCTCTGCTGAATTTTGGGCTGCTTCCATGAGTAACTCAGCGTTCACCTGCATGCCTGCCAGAGGATTGCGGATCTCATGAGCTACCGAAGCAATTAGCTGTTTGTTATCCTTTTCCCGTTGTTTAATCTCAC
>DPVY01000066.1 GCA_003527965.1 Fidelibacterota bacterium | reverse complement strand
CGAAGCCGGACTAAATTGGTTTTAATTTTTCCCTAAACACGAAATAAAATAAATGAGTTGAATATCGAACACTGATCAACGAATTAGGATTTTAGAAGCAAATCCCCAAATAAATCAAAAATCGTTAATCGGCGTTCTTAAATCATATATAAATAATCAATTGAATATCGAACAGGGATTAACGAATTAAGATTTTAGAAGCAAACCCCCAAATAAATCAAAAATCGTTAATCGATGTTCTTAAATCATATATGAGTCCACTCTAAAAAGGCCTGTTTAATTTTAAATAAATGTTGCATAATATGTTGAAATATCATACATTTACGGGTGATTACGATTTAGCAATAAGGAATCTGATGTTTAAAGAAAACAATAGTCACCTGCAACGCGAATTGTTTGGAACATTTAACTTGGTTTCACCTGCCATGTCAAAGAAGATGACAAGTTCAAGCGAATATCTCTTTTATCGATTAATCCATTGCCGGATTGATGAAAAGATATTTGCCGGGCTCTATTCCGAAGAAGCCAGTCGTCCTAATGCGTCTATCAATACGATGGTCTCTGCTCTTATTCTGATGAAACACCACGACTGGACTTATGAGGAATTGTTTGAGAATATCCAGTTTCACTTATTGGTACGCCTGGCGCTTGGATTAGATGATCTAGAGCGGATGCCCTTTTGTATGGCGACATTGTTTAATTTTCAGAACCGGCTGATTGACCATTTTATTAGGACCGGTGAGAATTTGTTCGAGCAGGTCTTTGACCGTTTGACGGAGCAGCAGTTAAAACAGTTGAAGATCAAGGCAAATATTTGTCGCACAGATTCGGTAATGGTAGCGAGTAATATCCGCAGTTACAGCCGGTTGCAGTTACTGATTGAGATGTTATTACGGATATACCGGGTATTGAACGAAGCCGATCAGGAAAGTTATAAAATACACTTTGAGAGGTATTTGGGAAAGAGCTCGGGACAGTACATCTATACGCTCAAATCCGGCGAACTCAGCGCCGAGTTGACCATGATTGGCGAATTGTATCACTGGATTGATCATCATTTAATGCCTCATTATCAGGATGAGCAGATATTCAAAATCTTTGAACGGGTGTATCAGGAACATTTTAGCGTAGTTGCCGAGAAGGTTATTGTACGGTCTTCTGAAGAGATGCGCAGTAGTTTTGTGCAGTCGCCGGATGATTTGGATGCTGCATTTCGGGAGAAGAATGGACATCAGATTAAGGGTCATGTTATCAGTATTGTTGAGACGGCGACTCCGGAGAACGGAGTGAATTTAATCACGGATGTGGTGGTTAAACCGGTCAATATAGATGACAGCACAATACTAAATGAGCGACTGGATATTATCAAGGAGAAGACCCCTGAGATTGAGGAGTTACATTTTGATGGTGGTTATGGCAGTGAAGCGAATGACCGGAAAATGCTTAAGAATGAGATCACACCCGTTCAAACGGCGATTCGAGGCCGACAGGCCCAGGTGGAGATTGAGATTAATGAAATTTCGGGAGATACATATCAGGTAAGTTGTCCATTACAAAGTGTCGTTGCAACAGCGACACGTAAAAGGCTGAAGGCCTGTTTTGATAAGTCTGTTTGTAAGAATTGTCCCCATAATCAAGACTGTCGTCTGGTTGAGCAGAAGCGTTGGCGGGTTTATTATTTCAAACCTGAGGATTATTTAAAACAACGGCGTCAGAGAATGATTGAAAATATCCCACCGGAGCGTCGAATGCTGCGCAATAATGTGGAGGCTACCATCAAGGAGTTTTCCTGTCGAATGCGCGGGCGAAAAGTCAGAGTGCGAGGAAACTTTAAGACGCCGCTCTTTGCGTATGGTGTTGCCATTGGAGTCAATTTTGGGAGGATTCGCCGCTTTACACAGAAAAATGAGGAGCGGGAATTAATAATTATATCTAATTTTATGCGTATTTTTACCTGGATTACCGGTTTATGGAAAGAATTTAGAAATCAGATCGAATATTTGGTTAAGTTGCAGATTTTACAAAGAAAATATCCCTTTTTAATCAAATGTAGTTTTTAGAACGGACTCATATATAAATAATCAATTGAATATCGAACACTGATCAACGAATTAAGATTTTAGAAGCAAATCCCCAAATAAATCAAAAATCGTTAATCGGCGTTCGGTATTCCTAACCTATACAATTCATCCCGACATGTCGGGACCACAAAGACACCTGATCTCGTAAAAAGTTCTTCCTGAACACGAATCCCATTTGATCCGGCAGTTGCCGGATTGAAAATGGGTTTCTAAGCACTTCTAGAGTACACCCGTCAGGTTTAATAGCTTTATCTTATCCCGATGCAACCATTCCTATAAACCTGACAGGTGTAAATATTTTTTTGCATTTCAAATCAATTCGTTGTACAATTACCTGTTAATTGAAAACTCCTGACGATATAAGAGATAAAAAATATTATGCTCTTCTGAGAATTGAGTGAGTTAGTTAATGTCCAATATCCAACCCCAGTGTAATAAAAGAAAAAGAA
>DPVY01000096.1 GCA_003527965.1 Fidelibacterota bacterium | reverse complement strand
TTTTCAACTCCCGAAATGCGGTTGGAATGTGAAAACGATGCGTCAAAATTTGAGATTTCCCGTAAAGCAGCGGAATATTTCAGAGCCAATTACGACTGTATTAATGTTGACGGAGTGCGCATAAAATTTGGCGATGGCTGGGGCCTGGTTCGGTCATCGAATACCCAGCCGGTTATCGTAACCCGTTTTGAAGCGAAAAGCGAAGAGAAATTACATGAAATAAAAGAACTGGTACTAACAAAATTACAGGAGTTTGGGAAGATTAAATTGGCATAAATTGTCTTCCCGTCAGATGATGAAGCAGTCATTAGAACGGCTGATCCAAAATTACCGCTTGGAAATTGATGATCGGCTAAAAATATTGCAGACGCCGGAATTGCCGGTAAGTCTGTATAAGCCCATGCGGTATAGTGTGAATGCGCCGGGAAAACGGATTCGTCCGATTTTGACGCTGTTGACCGGAGTGGGCTTTGGTGTTAACGTGGAAAAGGTCATGCCGGCAGCTCTGGCGGTGGAAGTTCTGCATACCTTTACGCTTGTTCATGATGATATCATGGATAACGACACTCAGCGGAGGGGACGAGCAACGGTTCATGTAACATGGAATACCAATACGGCTATACTGTCGGGTGATGGATTAATGGCGCTGGCGTTCCGCTTTTTGATGGAAACAGATTCGCCTCAAATTCGCCGGATGGGACGAGAATTCAGCCAGGCAATGCTGGAGATTTGTGAAGGTCAGGCATTGGATATGGAATTTGAGCGGCGGAAATCGGTCCCGGCGAATGAATACCTCGATATGGTCGGAAAGAAAACCGGTCGCTTGTTAGGATTAGCCTGTCAGCTGGGGGCTTTGATTGCTACGAATGATGAACAGGTCGTTACCAATCTTAAATATTTTGGTATTGAACTCGGGCAGGCTTTTCAGATTCAGGATGATCTTCTGGAGATTACCTCGGATGCGAAAAATATGGGCAAGAGTCTTGACAGCGATATTATCGCCGGAAAAAAGACTTACCCGCTGATCCTGGCGTTATCGGAAATGAAAGAAACTGAAAAACAGCCTTTTATGGAGTTCTTGAAATCTAATCTCCGGGATCGGACTGCTATTATCGCAGCTTTTCAACAATATTCGGCAATTGACAGATCCCGTCAAAAAGTTACGGAATTATTAAATAGAGCAATAGCGCGTTTATATGCGCTTCCGGGTTCCGCAGAAGAATATCTTAAATATGCGGTAAAAATGATATCAAACAGACAGCGATAGAGGAATGATAACAAGAAACATAAAAATCATCAATAAACATGGATTGCATACTCGTCCGGCAACGGCGTTTGTCACACTGGCTTCACGATTTAAATCTGATATATTTTTGATCTATAATGGGGTCAGGGTGAACGCGAAAAGTATTCTCGGATTGCTGGTTTTGGCGGTGGAGCCGGGCTCCACGGTAACGGTTGAAGCCGATGGAGTTGATGAAGCTGAAGCCGTTGAATCATTGGATAAATTAGCTCAAAACAAATTTAACCTGGAATAAACCGTGAAAAAAATCAAAGGCGTCAAAATATCTCCCGGGGTTGTAAGTGGACCCGTATTTTATTTTGAGCGAGTAAAAATCTCCGTACCCGGTCACTTTATCGGGGATGAGGATTTTGACAGCGAAATCGAACGGTTCAATACTGCCGTTCAGAAATCAAAAGATGAATTAACGCAGGTTCGCGATTTAGTGCTGGATCACCTGGATGAAGAACATGCCCGGATCATTGATGTACAATTACTGGCGATTCAGGATGAAGATATGATCAAAGCTGTCCGTGAATTGATGTTAAGGGAAAAGAAAAATGTTACCTGGGCATATTTTGAAGTAATGGATAATTATGAAAAATTATTATTGAAAACCTACAGTAAGTTTTTTAAAGAGCGGACATCCGATCTTAAAGATATCAAGAAGCGGGTAATTCATCACTTGTCACCTAAAAAGGATATTTTACAGCCCGAGATACTCGAGCCATCTATCATTATTGCTGAAAAGGTGTCTCCCAGCGATCTGATCCATATCGATCATAAACTTATGTTGGGAATCATTACACGTTATGGTGGTGTGGACTCCCATGCCGGTATTTTAGCCCGGGCGTTTCGAGTGCCGTATATTTCAAATATAGAGGTAATTGATGAACTCGCATCCTGTAAGGAAATTATTTTAGATGCGGATAACGGAACGATTTTACTGGATTTTACGGATGATATTAAAGCATCCTATAAATCCCGTATCCGCGATTTTAGACGTCACCGGGGAAAAATTATCTCCGGAAAAGTCGCCAATTCTACTAAGGATGGAACGCCCTATCATATCTATATTAATGCCGGCTTTGTCGATGAAGTCAAGGCCATGGACCCGGCGCTGATCCAGGGAATTGGCCTGTTCCGTACGGAATTCCTCTGTATTGAACGAAATTCTATTCCGGGAGAAGACGAACAATTCAAAGCATATAGAAATGTGTTAAAAAAGATGAAAGGTCTGCCGGTTGTGTTCAGAGTTTTCGATTTTGGGCGGGACAAATTGCTTGCCATGCTGGATATTGAACTGCTGCAGGAAGATCATCTGTTTGATGAATGGGGCGGTATCGGTTTCCTGTTAGATAATCCGGCGATATTAAAAGCCCAACTGCGCGCCCTACTCCGGGCCAGTGTGTACGGGAATACTCAGATCATGCTGCCTCTGGTGATGTTTGATGAAGAGGTTATCCTGACCAAAAATATGCTCGAAGCTATCAAAATGGAATTGAGAAAGGCCGGAATCCCGTTTAGCGATAATATCAAATTGGGTGCAATGATTGAAACCAGCAGCGTCCTTGACGAACTCGATGAATTGGCAAAACATGTTGATTTCTTCAGTATCGGTACAAATGATCTTGCGCTCTACCTGATTGGATCGGGACGAGCATTAGATTTAACAAAGAATTATTATCACCCGAAAATATTTCAGGCAATCGATAAAATTGTAAAAGCCGGTAAAAAAGCCGGCATTCCCGTCGATGTTTGCGGTGAAATGGCGTCTGATCCTTATGCCTTGATTGGGTTGACGGCGCTGGGAATCCGGTCGATCAGCGTCAGCTCCTCCGCCCTGACGGCGGTATCCGATGAAGTTAGTAAACTTGATGTAAAAAAATGCAGTGAATTGGCTGATACAATTCTAAGCACAGACAATGCCCTGGCGATTTATTCGATATTGAAAAAATTCCATCAAGATAATTTGGAATAGTCTGGAGTATTTAATCAATTTTCCGCTTGCTTATCGGCGATTATCCAAATATATTTCAAATAGGTATGATTAAAGTTGAACTCGATAAAATTATCTTCTATCCGCCCAGCAAAGGGTATGTAATTATTTTAAAAGAGATTAACGGGTATCGTCAATTACCCGTAATTGTCGGTGTTTTTGAAGCGCAATCAATCGCCCTGGCGCTTGGGAATGTAAAGATGCCGCGTCCGATGACACACGATCTTTTCATTCGAGTCGCTACCCAGTTGGGTGTTTCAATGCAAAAAGTTGTCATTAACGATCTGATTGACGGTACTTTTTATGCCCAGATTATCCTGGGGAATAAAATTAATTCTTCCATCCTGCAGATAGATAGCCGTCCCAGTGACGCCATTGCCCTGGCGCTCCGGGTCGACGCCGAAATATGGGTTAGTGAAAAGGTCATGGAAGAGGCGGGTCAGATAATCAATTTAGATGATATCCGGGAAACAAAAGTCGCTGATAATGTTTCGGTTGATGATGATATTCTTGACCACCTTATCGAGTTGAAAACGAAATTGCAGATTGCCATCGACGATGAGAATTATGAGCTGGCGGCTAAACTGCGAGACCAAATCACAGCGCTGGAAAAAGAATCTAAAAATAACTAATCAGAGAAATTAATCAGACAGTTTGCCGAATGGGAGATAAGAGCGTTACTCGTTTTTATTTGTAAACCGTATGTAAGCCATCTTGGCTGCCAGCTGTTCGGCATCCCGCTTTGTCGCCCCGATTCCCCTTCCGAGTAATTTATCGTTGATATATACGGCAATCGTATATTGCCGGGCATGATCGGGTCCTTCGACTTTTTCAGTTTTGAATATAGGGAGATTAAAACCGGCTTTTTGGCAATATTCAAGCAGTTGGCCTTTGTAATTATATTCCGAGAGCAGCGTCTCTTTTATTTTCGGAGCGATGATGAATTTTTTAATGAATTTCCGGGCGGGTTCAATTCCGCTGTCTAAATATATCGCGCCGATTATAGATTCCAACATACAGGACAGCAAATTCTGGAGAGTTGAATTACATCGAAGATCAAGACTCTTATCCACATGCATAAAGCGCTGTAGATCATTTATTTTTGCAATCTCAAACAGAGTTTTTCCATTGACCAGAATCGAGCGTAACTTGGTTAGATCGCCTTCCGGTTTGCGAGGATACTTGTTATAGAGGTAATCTGAAACCACCATATCCAGCACGGCATCACCCAGGAACTCCATCCGTTCATAGGAATCGGACTGAGACGCCGCCGCCGACCGATGGGTAAGAGCGGTTTTTAATAAATCGGGTTGTTTAAAAAGATACCCGATCTTTTTCTCAATTTCGGTCGGGTATCTTTTCCTGAAAATATTTAGTGAAAAAGCCAAGGGATCAGGACTCAAATATTTTAGCCGCTATTACGGCATTGTGTCCGCCAAACCCAAAATTACTGCTCAGACCGGCAGTAAAGGTTTTTTCAACAGCAGTGTTTGGGGTGTAACAAAGATCGCAATCAGGATCCGGTTCTTCATAATTGATTGTCGGTGGTATGATCTGATGCTGAAGCGAAAGGCAAAGTGTAATAAGCTCAACTGCTCCGGCGGCTCCCAGCATATGCCCGGTCATGGATTTTGTGGAACTGATATTCAGTTTGTAAGCCTGCTGCCCGAAAACGGATTTCATAGCCAGGGTCTCAAATTTGTCATTAAAATATGTAGATGTGCCGTGAGCATTGATATAACCAAAGTCCTCTTTGGGAATTTCCGACATTCTGATGGCAGCTTCCATCGCCAGAGCAGCTCCTTTACCTTCAGGATGAGGGGCTGTGATATGATGAGCGTCGGCTGAAAATCCATATCCCGTTAATTCAGCATAAATATTTGCGCCTCGCCTGACGGCATGTTGCAGCTCTTCCAGGACAATGATCCCGGCTCCTTCGCCCATAACAAAACCGTCGCGCCGAAGCTCAAACGGACGGCTTGCTTTTTGCGGTTCATTATTACGTTTGGAGAGCGCCTTCATATTGGTAAATCCGGCAACTGCAAGGGGGGTGATGCTGGCTTCCGTACCGCCTGTTATAATAACGTCTGCATCTCCACAAAGAATATGCCGCATGGCAATTCCGATAGCATGCGATGAGGTTGCGCAGGCGGATGTGACCGAATAGTTGGGTCCCATGAAACCATGATTGATAGCGATTTGCCCCGGAATAATATCGGGAATCATCATGGGTATAAACAGGGGACTGATGAAACGGCGTCCCTTATTTAGTAAGGTAGCATGGTTTCGCTCAAATGTTTGGATACCGCCAATTCCCGATCCAACGATGACTCCGATCCGTTCAAGATCAATGTTGCTGTCCGGTAACCCGGAATCCCGAATTGCCTGTTCTGAAGCGGCAACACCGAACTGAGTTACCACATCCATCCGTTTAGCTTCTTTGGGATTAATGTATTGGCTGGCATCAAAGCCTTTTACTTCAGCGGCGATTTGCACCGGAAGATCATCAGCATTAAAAGCGGTGATTTTGTCAACACCGCTGACGCCGTTTACTAAATTAGACCAGAGAGTGGCAGCATCATTTCCAATAGGGGAAATGACGCCCACGCCCGTCACTACGACTCTTCTTTTCATAAAAAAATAATCTTTATTTAAGATTGTCCAGATATTCTACGACGTTCCCGACAGTTTTTAATTTTTCAGCTTCCTCATCGGGAATCTCAATATCGAATTCCTCTTCCATTTTCATGATGAGTTCAACTGTGTCAAGAGAGTCAGCTCCCAAATCATCAATAAAAGACGCCTCAGCCGTGATTTTAGATTTTTCAACACCGAGTTTGTCGGCTACGATTTCCTGTACTTTTTCAAAATTACTCATTATTTCCTCCTTCTATGGTTTACATGACCATGCCACCATCGACCTTAATAACCTGTCCGGTTAAATAATCGGCTAATGGCGACGCTAAAAATAGTGCCGTGTTTGCAACATCTTTAGGTGTTCCCGCTCTCTTAAGCGGTATTTTATTAATAAAATCATCTTTTACGGATTCGCTGAGCACGTTAGTCATCTCCGTTTCGATAAAACCGGGCGCGATTACATTCACGGTTATATTGCGACCGGCAAGCTCCTGAGCCATTGATTTCGAAAATCCAATGACGCCGGCTTTACTGGCGGAATAATTCCCCTGCCCCGCGTTCCCTGTTATGCCCACAACTGAACTAATATTAATGATCCGGCCGTAGCGCTGTTTCATAAAATATTTTGCAGCTGCTCGCGTTGCAAAAAAAACGCCTTTTAAATTCGTATCGAGTACGGCATTCCACTGCTCGTCTTTCATTCTGATTAAAAGTGTATCCCGGGTAATCCCCGCGTTATTGATCAGCACATCGATTTTTCCATAGGAATCAACGGCTTCTTTCAGCATCAGATTTACCTGATCAGCATTAGTCACATCACAGGGAATTGTCTTAAATGAAAAATGCTTTTCCTCGAAATTCGCAGCTACGTCTTTTAATGATTCTTCATTATAATCCGAAAGGATAACGGTTGCATCCAGCTCTGCAAAGCGTTCTGCAATTGATCGACCGATGCCGCGGCCTGCCCCGGTTACGACCACAATTTTATCTTTGAAACTTAATTCCATTCCAAATTCTCCAATTCTTCAACACTCGAAACACCGAGAATGTTTACATCTTTTATCGTGCGTTTAATGAGCCCCTGCAGAACTTTCCCCGGGCCAATCTCAATGAAGGTATCGGCTCCGTCGGCAG
>DPVY01000201.1 GCA_003527965.1 Fidelibacterota bacterium | reverse complement strand
TACTGTATAGGTTACAGTACTTCCTCCATCATACTCTAAAAATGAAATACCAAACGTTTTAGAATACTCTTCATGCCATTCAAGCATATTAAGGTCTACATGATGCCAAGAGCGATTTGTACCCCAACCGGTCCACTCTGAGTACATGTTATACCTGTTATTAATACCACCCGAATTTGCTAGCAGGCAATATATTTCAGGACTTCCTTTAGTCCAGGGTTCACCATCATCTTGAAGATAAACATGATCAAGTATTACATCAATGTGTGTCGTACCAGGCGGCGGATTTGGAGGATCCGGAGGATCATCCGGATTAGGTTTGCCAAGAGATGCTCCATCTTTTCCAAAGTATAGCTTTTTGGTCACCGGATCTACCCTCTCATTAATACCCACAACAATCACCGGAAAATCTGGTGGCATTTTCGCATCCAAGACATACTCATTTCCTTCGGAATCATAGGCATATATCTCTTCTACTTCAATGTCATCAATAGTTAACGGTGTATATGCAACCAGTATCGGCTTCTCACTATCCCATTTTTCAAAATTAACAGGAAGCGAAATCTGAAGTAATGGAACACCTTCTATATCATCTATAGATAAAAATGAACCTCGACCTTCACCTAATCTTTCGCTGATCAATTTTCTGAATTTACCTTTGCCTGAAATATTCTCGTCTCTAACTGTTTCCCATAGAACATCATAGTCACCATCAAACTTTTTACCGATTTCCTGCTTTAGTAATTCACGATTAATTCAAACCTTGCTCTATCTAGAATTAAATTTAATTTATTTAATAAAATTACCTATACCTATACCTATTCTTACCTCATTCCTCTTAACTGTAGAGGTTTTGACGATAGTTGTATAGTTTATATATGGTTCTATTGAAATATTTTCTGAGATAAAGAAATCCAAACCGCAACCAAATTTTATTATATATGCCCAACTTTTACTTGTACCGTTAAAAGAATAATCATTGTACGTAGATCTATAACCAGCACCACAAAATACAAAAGGATAAATATTTCTATAATTGAAATAGTAGGAAATTCCAGGAGTTAAGTCAATATCCGTGCGTGTATATCTGTCATAAACTTTAGCGTATGAATATGTTGCATATGTTCCAAGCGAGAAATTATTGGTTACAAAATAATAAAATTGCGGATTCAATGAAAAATCATAGTGGTCTTTATAATTTTCATCATCATACCAATAAGAATTATATGAGATCCCTCCTGCAAGCTTAATAGTTCCTTTCTCAATTGATTCTTGGGCGAAAGACACAGAAGCAATAATATAAAGAAGCAAAAATGACCTAATGAGCGTTTTCATAATTTAACCTTTCTTTTTTTAGTTCTATTCTTGAATCAAAATTGAAAATGTTCACTATCAGATCATGGTAATACATCACTTTCAGTTACATCTACGAATAAAATATTAGATGTATCACTATATCCATTTGCATCAGTTACAACGCATTTTATATAGAAATCTTTGTAGCAATAATGATCACATATTTCATTACCCTCTGCTTGAATCCATACATCAGTGGGTGGTCTTCTTATTCCTGATCCATCCATCACATTAATATATTGGCTATTAGTATTTTTATATGGATTACTATCAGTTTCCTTTATCCACCACTGATAGTCATATGGTTCGAAACCTCCATTAACTGTAGCGTAAAACCTTGCCGTTTTCCCTTTTGGGAACTGAATTGGTCCAGAAATATGGGCAGAAGGACATATAGAACTAACATCTACATAAAAATGAAGACATATTTTATCAGGCCAAAGTATCGCCTGTTGGTTATTTCCGTAATAGTATGATAAGGCTGTCGACCATGCATTTCCATTATTGCATTGTTGGCTTTCATTATCAATGTACCAAGAAATCTCAGTTTGGTCATTTGGGTATTCTGGATTATTAAAATTATATATCCCACATTCCCATTCGATAAAAGAAACATCCAATATCTTTTCATTAATGACATAACGCCCCCCACCTATAAACTCACAAGATTTGGGATTTGGTATAGGATAATTAATATTATTAGTATAGACCCATTGAGTACAATAATCCCCTGTTTCTTCTATATTTGAGAATGTCCAATAGGTGCCAATAAGTCCGTAAAAATAAGTTTCTTTATATAGTTTTACTAAAGAATAAGATTCGTCCATAGTTTTAAAGAGAGTTTTATTATTTATGGATGGATTTTCATCTTCATTGCCAGTAATATTTTGGTGTTCCTGTGAACAACTAACTATCAATAGTATAGTAATCATAAATAAAACAGCAAGATAAATTTTTTTCATCACTACTTCCTCATTTCTAAGTTAATTTGACTCAATTTTCAAAATTCTGAATTTACTTTGAAACGGTAATTTTTTAGCCCGGAGTAAATGCCCCAATCATTCGCTCCGGGCTTAAACTTTAAAAACAATCATCTTCAGCCTCCTTAATTAACGGAAAATTGCTTAAACCTTACAATTATCGTATGTTTTGCGCCAAACAGATAATTTTTACGGTAATAAAATAATGTGTATATCTTATTTTGTCAAGATAATTTTTAACCGAAGTAGATTTATAGCGAACTCTATTTGTGTATATACCTGATAAACTGCAATTTTTAAGATATTTCAGTGGGTGGATACCTTTTAACCGCTGATCAACTCTTCGTCTATCTCTTTATCTCGCTATTTAGATTTGGGAACAATAAACAATATATTTGCCTCCGTTTTATCTGAGCATTGGCTTGACGGTTCTGGCAAGTATACTGCTGTTATTTACCAAAGAAGGCACAACTAATAATAAATAAGACCGCTTAAGAAAGCGTGAAATTTTAAGCACATTATAAAATATTCAGGAATTTGATATAAACCAAAAGAGACCGGCAAATAGCCGGTCTCTCATCAATTATACTAATAAAATATGAATTAATTAACTTTGCTCAATAGCGGCCTGAGCTGCTGCGAGGCGGGCAATCGGTACCCGATAGGGTGAGCAGGAAACGTAATTCATGCCGACTCTGTGACAGAATTTAACGGATGTAGGTTCGCCGCCGTGTTCGCCACAGATACCAACTTTCAGGTTCGGGCGAGTGCTGCGTCCTTTTTTGGTTCCCATCTCCACCAGTTGTCCGACGCCGGTCTGATCCAGGATCTGGAAAGGATCGGCGCTCAGGAGTCCTTTATCGATATAAATCGGCAGGAATTTACCGGCATCGTCACGGGAATACCCGAAAGTCATCTGGGTCAGATCGTTTGTACCAAATGAGAAGAATTCTGCTGTTTCGGCAATTTTATCGGCAGTTAAAGCAGCCCGCGGGATTTCGATCATCGTGCCCACAAGGTAATCAATCCGGTCACCGGTTTCTTCAAATACTTTTTC
>DPVY01000098.1 GCA_003527965.1 Fidelibacterota bacterium | reverse complement strand
GCGCCATTGATGAAGACATCGATGAGGGAATTGATGAAATGATTGATGAATCGCGGGAGGATTACATTGATAATGATGGCGATTGGAATCCCTTTTATGATGACGTTGGATTGGATGGCGCTGAATTAACCGGTGATCCGGGTGAGGGAGATGGCAAACCAACTTCAGGAGCAGGGAATAGTTTTCCCGGTGAGCCTAATATAGACAAGACCGATGTCTCTGAATCTGACCAGATTGGTCTGACAGGTTTTAAAGTATTTGATGCCCATAAATATGATAACATAAATGATGAACAAAACTGGAGAGAATTGTTTACCAAACTGCAACCTCCTGAAGACGCTTACCTTGAAGGCGGACGAAACCTATGTATGTTTTTCTCTTCCGGACCCTTTCCAATGAAGGCTGGGCAAACCGAGCGTTTTTCCATGGCGCTGATCTTTGCTAATAAAGATTTTCCCGACGCCCCAACAAATTCAGAATTTCATAATAGTTCATTAGCGAGAAAAAAAGAGACGGTGCAACAAATTTATAATGCAGATTACCGGTTTGCAACACCTCCTTATAAACCTATCCTGAATGCCGTGGCAAGTGACGGACAAGTAATTCTCTATTGGGACAACAGCTCCGAAAGTTCCTATGACCCGTTTCTACAGGAATATGATTTTGAGGGATATAAATTGTATAAAAGCACTGAACCGTTTTTCTATGAAAATATGATTATCACTAATGGTTTTGGCGAGGAAATTTATAGAAAACCGGTTTTTCAGTGTGATGTTAAGAATAACTATAAAGATTTTCATCCTATTCCGGTGGAAGGCACTCAGTTTTATTTAGGGACAAATTCTGGATTGAGGCATTATTATGTTGACAGGGATGTAATTAATGGAATTACATATTACTATGCGCTCGTAGCCTATGATCATGGTAACCTGGCGCTTGATGCCGATTCTAACTTCGTTCTTGATGAATATGGTCATCCGAGAGGAATTTCGCCGTCTGAATGCACTGCGAATATTAAAATGGATATTTCAGGCAATATCCAGGTTGATGTAAATACGAAAGTAGCTATTCCGCGTTCAAATGCGCTGGGATATCAACCTTCGGAATTAAAAGATTTAACTCATTTTGGACCAGGCACAGGTATAGTTGATTTTTCCGTATTAAATGAAGATTCACTTTCGGACGGACATCAATATTGTCTGACTTTTATTGAAAATTCCAGTCATTATAATCAGGCTATACCATTTTATACTATTAAAGATTTGACAGATGATATATTAGTAGTTGATACAACAGCCGTTGAATTATTTGATCAGGAAATTCCTGTTTTTAACGGCATTTCCGGTACCATATTAAATGATTCGTTGGTAAGCGTTAATTATGATTCCAGCGGTTGGTCAGAAGGCTCAAAGTGTAATTATACTGTAGAAATTCATAAAATCCATGAAGATGAAAATCTCAAGGGAGAATTTGGGAAATATAGTATGCCCTATCCTGCTGATTTTGCAATTATATTCGAGAGTGATATTATTGATACTTCACTAAAGCTGGGATTTACTCGTAAACCTACGGAAGTGCCGTTCAAGATATATAACACTACAGAATCAAAATATGCGGATTTTGGCGTGGTGGAAGTTTATCGCGATTCTATGGTCAATGGCAATTTTTACGATTTAGTATGGCAAATAGATGAACCTATTTTGATCTTAACCGGTGACAGCGCCTGGATTTCACCCGAATATCCAAATTTTAAAACATCCTGGGCAATCTGTTTTTTTCCACCGGAAGATCCAAATGTCACACCTGTTCCTCCACAGCCGGGCGATGTTTTAAATATTAAGACGGCTAAACCTTTCCGTAACGGTGAATATTATGAATTTACCGTTTCCTCACCGAAGAGTGATGAAGATAAAATAAAATCTTCGCTTGATGAAGTCTATGTTGTGCCAAATCCGTACCTGGCAACTTCACTTTTTGAACCGCTGAACCCATATAAAACAGGTCGCGGAGAGAGACGGATATATTTTATGAACCTGCCGCCCAAATGTGATATTACTATTTATACAAAATCAGGACACGTTGTTGATCGTATCCAACACAGAGGATCAACTTTGAGCGATGGGATGGAATCCTGGGATTTGATTAATAAAGATGGAATGGATATTTCTTATGGTATCTATTTTTATGTCATTGAATATAAAGGCAATACAAAAGCGGGCAGATTTGCGGTGATCAAATGATTTATCCGAAGATATTGTCAACTTTGATAAAAGGTGTCAAAATGAATCATCTATTCAGACAAAATTATTTATACAGGGAAAAGTTAATTGAGAGAGGAAAGATTATTTTATATTTTCTGATTTTCTGCTTATTTGTTTTTAACGTGACCATAGCAGGGTCAGATATTTCAAAATCCGGAACAACTTCGGGCGTTATACTTGAAATTCCGGCAAGTCCCCGTGGACTGGCTATGGGATCAGCGGTTATAGCAAATTCGCCGGATGCCGCTGTATTTTACTGGAATCCTGCTCTTGCCACTCAATTTAAAAAACTGACTATCTGTATGGTGAGCACACCCTGGCTTGTAGGCACACATTATAACTACTTTTCAACTGTTATTCCCACTTCCTTTATAACTATTGGCGCATATGTTTCTACCTGGTCAATGCCGGATATGAAGGTAAGAAATGAATATTATCCTTTGGGAACAGGTGATAAATTTAGCGCCGGTGATATGGTCATTGGACTGGCGGTTGCACGAGATTTGACCGATCATTTTACAATTGGTGGGACAATAAAATATATTCAGGAAAGGATATGGCACTCTTCAGCATACGGTTTTGCTCTGGATTTCGGAAGTATTTTTCTTATCGATATTGGGAATGGTTTAAGAATTGGGACGACTTTAATGAATTATGGCACAGAAATGAAATTGACTGGTAGAGATTTATACCATTACCATGATCC
>DPVY01000269.1 GCA_003527965.1 Fidelibacterota bacterium | reverse complement strand
GGCTCCTTCTTAAATTAAGTGGGTAGAAAAAAAAATACAATTTCAAAAGGAGTTAAATATCAGTAGATTTTCCCAAAAAAGGGAAGAAGCAATGATGATTAAAAAACTGTTTGACGCGGCCTTATCAATTCACGAACCCTGGTATGTAAAAGATCTTGATTTTGATGAAGAAAAGAAGCAATTGAATATCCATATTGATTTTAAACGAGGGAGTAAATTTTACTATAAAGACGATACGAGTGGGCAGGAAGGTTATTATTCTGTTTACGATACCGCCGAAAAACGGTGGCGTCATTTGAATTTTTTTGAACATGAGTGTTATCTTTGTTGTCGTACACCCAGGATAAAATTGCCGGATGGGAAAGTTCGGCTGATATCTCCGCCGTGGTCTGGTGTTAACTCGGGATTTACCCTTTATTCGAAGCCCTGATATTGGAATTGTGTACCCATATGCCGGTTGCCACTGTGAGTAAGATAATTCATGAAAGTGATGATAAACTCTGGCGGATATTAGAAAAGTATATTCAAGAAGTCAGAGAACAGGAAGATTATTCTGATGTAGGCAAGGTTGGCGTTGATGAAACGATCTGCGCAAAGGGGTACGATTATATTAGTCTTTTTGTAGATTTGGAAAAGAAGCGGACCCTATTCATAGCAGATGCTAAAGATAGTCAAACAGTTGAGGCTTTTGCCCGCGATCTTGAGTTCCATAAAGGAAAACGTGAGCAGATAACCGATGTTAGTTGCGATGTGTCTCCGGCATTTATCAGGCTCTTTTCCCTCTGCAGAAATCACCTTTGACAGATTTCATATACTGAAGATTATCAATGAAGCGGTTGATAAAGTTAGACGCGAAGAAGTACAACTACGCGGTAAGCGGAATCTCTTTTTAAAGAACAATGATAATTTAACGAAGGAGCAATTATCAACGATAAAGTTGTCCGGATTGAATTTAAAGACAGTCCGGGCTTTACATACCTGCCTGTGCCAGCACGGCAGACAGGTCCGTGAGTCGTTTCAATCAATTTATCAGTCGAAAAGCATCCGGGAATTTGAGGTATTATTGAAAAAGTGGTTCTGGTGGGCTACCCATAGTCGCATAGAACAGATGCGGGAAGTTGCGTATACGATCAAAAGACATTGGCAAGGAGTGATAAATTGGAAAATGTCTCAAATTACCAATGGTCTTTTAGAGGGATTGAATTCTTTAATTCAGGCTGCAAAATCAAAAGCAAGAGGCTACAGCAGTTCGACGAATTTCAAAATAATTGCTTTTTTGATAACCGGCAAATTGGATTTTGGAAAAATCAATCCCGCCTATGGAACGTTTAAATGATAACTACCCACTCTAAACGAGAAGGAACCTAAAAATAGTCTTTTGCATTTTAGATAAATTCTTTTATTTTAGTAACGGGAAATTGATGGATTTATCTGAAAAATTTCGGCGTATTTTTAGAACAGTGTATAATTAATGAGTCCACTAAAAAAAGCATCAGAAGTTGAATCCGTCTGGTGATTATGGAAACTGTTAAAACAGTTCTATGCCTACGTAACTTACTGTTAACCCCCAACTTAAGTTGGGGGTTAATAAAACACAGCCCAAACAATCCAACCGTTTCAACGGTTTTTTTCTATAGAATTATACCTTTTTTAAGTGGACTCATTAATGTTTTTCGAAATACCGGTGAGCAATACTTTTTAATATGTCGGAGACCATTTTGAAAGAAATTAACGTTTCAAAAATTATTCCTGTTGTCAAGAAGTTGTGTGTTGATGCAAATTACTATGCCGGAGAAGATCTGGTTGAAAAGATCCACGAATTCTTGGAGAAGGAGGAATCGCCGACGGCGAAGGGAATTTTGGTTCTGATACTGAAAAATCAAAAAATAGCGGCTGAGGAAAAAATGCCCATGTGTCAGGATACGGGGATAGCGGTTATATTCGTCGAATTAGGACAGGATGTGCACCTGGTCGGAGGCGATTTTTACGCGGCGATCAATGAAGGAGTCCGGCAAGGCTACCAGGAGGGCTATCTGCGCAAATCCATGGTGGACGATCCGATAATCGAACGGAAAAACACCAAAGATAACACCCCCGCGATTATCTACACCGATATTGTTCCCGGTGATTCCATAAAAATTACAATTGCTCCCAAAGGAGGCGGCGCCGAGAATATGAGCGAAGTTAAAATGATGAAAGCTGCCGACGGTATCGAAGGGGTAAAAGATTTTGTTGTTGATAGAATCAAACGTTCCGGCGGAAATCCGTGTCCTCCTGTAGTTGTTGGCGTTGGACTCGGTGGCGATTTTGAGCAGAGCGCCCTACTGGCAAAAAAAGCGTTGTTAAGACCATTGAATGAGAAAA
The DNA here is from genome assembly GCA_003527965.1 of Fidelibacterota bacterium. GTDB lineage: Bacteria > Fidelibacterota > UBA2242 > UBA2242 > UBA2242 > DPVY01. Next base: position 9,074 of record DPVY01000269.1, on the reverse strand, counting down.
ATCCCGACCCGAAATGGGCCGCCGTGGAAGAAGAGATTTTAGAGCGAATCAATAACCTGGGAATCGGCCCCCAGGGATTGGGCGGGCGGACTACCGCACTGGCAGTTCAGATCCTGTCCATGCCCTGTCACATCGCCTCCATGCCCGTGGCGGTGAATGTTAATTGTCATGCTTCTCGTCACGAATCAGCAATTATTCAATAGAATGTGAGGTTAGCGATGTCAACAGAAATTCATTTACATACACCGTTAAAGACGGAAGATCTTGAGAAATTAAATGTGGGCGACAAAGTCCTGATTACCGGGACGGTCTATACCGCCAGAGACGCCGCGCATAAACGCCTGGCAGAACTGCTTGACGCCGGCAAAAAATTACCCTTTGATATCCGGGGATCGGTGATTTACTATGTGGGACCGGCGCCGGCGCCGCCCGGGAAGCCGATCGGTTCGGCGGGACCGACGACCAGCTACCGGATGGATCCCTATGCCCCGATTTTAATGGATGCCGGACTGAAAGGCATGGTCGGCAAAGGTCCCCGCGGGCAGGGAGTTATCGATTCGATGGTTAAAAACAAAGCCGTCTATTTTGCCGCCATTGGCGGAGCCGCGGTGGTTATAGCCCAGGCGGTCAAAGAGGCAAAAATCATTGCTTATGAAGACTTGGGAGCGGAGGCAATCAGAGAGCTAAAAGTAGAGAATTTTCCGGTCTTCGTTGCCAACGATACGAAAGGCAATGATATTTATAAAATTGGTGTTGAGAAATACCGTATTGATGATTAGGATAGTTGCCCAGTTAATATGTTATTCATATAGAAAGGAAGAGTAATATGAACGGACTTGAAAAGCTTTGGCAGGAAGCTTTAGAATTTGAGATGCAGGGCAAAATCGATAAGGCGATTGAAAAGATCAATACAATTCTGAAAGAAGAACCGGAACGGTACGATATGCGGGTGAAATTAGGCGAATTGTATTATGTCTTGGGTGATATAAAGAAATCGATTGATGAATTTGAAAGGGTTGTTAAAGCCAAACCCGATTATACCATCGCCCTGTATCGTCTGGGGATCTCCTATTTCCGGGCAACTCGTTTCAGTGATGCTATAAAGGTATTTCACCATATCAATACAGTTGAGCCGGAGCTCTACATGTCATCCTATTGGGAAGGTCTGGCTCACTACCATAAAGGTCAATTTAAGGAAAGTATTGAGGCATATGAGCGGTTAACGGAAAATTGTCTCTGTGGTACGTTAAGTTATTATCAACTGGCTATTGTTTATAAAGCGGCCGGTAAATACAAGGAGTCGATTCGCTGCCTTAAGGAAATTATAAAAGAAGATCCCAATATTGTTTCGGCTCATTATCACCTGGCTATGGCTTATCTGGGAATTGATAATCAGGACTATGCGATTAAACATCTTAAAAAGGTTGTCGAATTGGATCCCGAGCATCTCGATGCAAAACGAAGACTGAAAATGTTAACAGATCCGGAGGAACTTTATACTTTTGAAGTTCCTCCATTATAGAGTAAATAGAAACATGTTTAATAATTAATGAGTATCTGTCTGTAAAATATTTTTTTTGACATTAAGCCGGTTATTGATTTAATAGTATGTTATAGTTTCCGAATAAATTTGGGGAATGTCTCAAATATCAGTAAATATAAAAGAGTGAAGTTAAATTTCCTTTTTATCTTTAATTGTTTTAGCAGTTATACTTTATAGACAGACACTACTTAAAAATTGGATAATAGCAAATATTGGGTTAAGATTAAGCAGAAAACAACTGAATATTTTGGGACGTTGTTTTAATTTACAGTATAGAATATGGATAATTTGATGATATAGGAGAGATCAATGGAAAAAATCAAACTTGATTTGAGCAATCTCGATGACGTATTTCCTGAAAATTTTAGTCAGGAGCAAATCGCCAGAGGGAAAACTTTATTTCTGAAGCGCCTGGCGGAAGTCGCTCACCGTTTTTACGGCGGAAAAATCCAGACAGCACCCAAAGCAGGAGTCTTCGGATTCAACTGGTTTAATGTTTGGTATACTCCCGGTGTTTCGAAAATTTCTACCACAATTCGTGATAACAACGATACCTCTTTTGACTTGTCAAACAGGGGAAATCTTGTGGCAGTGGTAAGCGATTCAACGCGTGTTTTAGGCGATGGAGATTGCACTCCGCCCGGTGGTTTGGGCGTGATGGAGGGGAAAGCCTTTCTGATGAAATATCTCGGCGGCATCGATGCAGTACCACTCTGTGTCAATAACCGTGATAAAGACGGAAATCCCGATCCCGATAAATTAATTGATTTTGTGAAAATGATTGAACCCAGCTTCGGCGCCGTAAATCTCGAGGATATTTCTCAACCCAATTGTTATAAAGTCCTCGATACATTGCGGGAAGAATGTGACATTCCCGTTTGGCATGATGACGCCCAGGGGACCGCATGTGTAACGCTTGCCGGATTAATTAATGCTTTAAAACTTGCAAACAAGAATATCGGGGATGTAAAAATTGTTCATTTAGGAGCCGGCGCTGCAAATTCAACCATAGCCCGCGTAAACATTGCTGCCGGCGCAAATCCTGAAAATATGATTATGTTCGATATCAATGGCGCTTTAACAAGAGACAGAAAAGATTTTGAGCAGAATGAAAGATATTATCACCAATGGGAGATCTGCCAGAAAACTAATCCGAAAGGAATTACAGATTTCTGCGAAGCAATGAAAGGCGCCGATGTTTTGATTGCACTTTCAAAACCCGGTCCGGATACGGTTAAACCGGAATGGATTCGTTCGATGGCAGACAAAGCGATTGTGTTCACCTGCGCTAACCCGGTGCCGGAAATTTATCCCTATGCCGCAAAGGAAGCCGGAGCATTTATCGTTGCAACAGGTCGTGGCGACTTCCCGAACCAGGTCAATAACAGTCTTGGTTTCCCGGGAATTTTAAAAGGCGCGTTAATGGTTAGAGCGAAAAAAGTGACGGATGGAATGGCAATTGCAGCCGCTAATTCACTGGCAAATTATGCCGAGAAACGTGGTATTGATCCTGAAAATATTGTTCCAAAGATGGATGAACCGGATGTTTTTCCTTACGAAGCCGCCGATGTGGCTATGCAGGCGATTAAAGACGGTGTTGCCAGGATAGAGATAAGCCGGGAAGAAGCATATCAAAAAGCCAAGAAAGATATTGAATATTCCAGAAATATGACCCAGACGTTAATAACCGAAGGGTATATTAATGAGCCGCAGCAGCAGATGCTCCAGGATGCCATGGAGTGGGCGATAAAAGAAGTGGCGTAAATATTCCGGGGAAAATGAAACTCATTTACAATCCGCCTTAGGCGGATCAAATGGGTTTCATGCTCGGGGAAAGATCAAAACCAATTTAGTCCGACTCTGTCGTCCGGAAATTGGTTTTCAGTGTAGGTTTAGTCCGGCTTCGTCCTATAACCCTATATCCCAATTTACTAATAAACTAATAACAAAACTCAGAGAGTATAATTAATACCTGCTCTCAGGTCAATCCAATCTTGAGTTCCATCTCCTCCTTCATAGCCGGTAAAAATTTCCGCACCACGAATTTTTAAGATAAAATCTAACCCTTTGATAACATTAAATCCGCAAACTAATCCCGGGGTTACTCCGAAGACTCTGTATGATTTGTCTGCTGTTTGCATATTGAAACCAGCGGCGACTTCAGTGCACAGATAAAAACCAAACAGGTTTGATAAATTAAAATCAAGAAGAGCATAAACAGGGACTCCGTTAAGATCATTGCTGCCGGTAGAATTTTTAGCCGTGTAATAGCCTGATTCCAAACCGACGTCTAAGGTTACACAGCCAAATTTTGCCAGCCCGGTAATCATGGTATGGATTCCAAATGGAGTTCCTGTTTCATAATTGTTTTTAATATTTTGCCCGAATGGTATCATGCCGCCGTAAGAGACGCCAATGACAGCCTTTCTTTCCGGGATGCAGGATTCTTCGATAATTCCCACGGTTTTTTCAATAATTTCCTCAACTGCCGCTTCTTCTGCTATTTCTTCCTCTACTTCGATGATGATCAATTCTTCCATCATTTCTTCTTCGGGAAGGACTTCTTCCTGGGCAAAGCCTGGAATCATTAGAAAGACTACAAAAGCAAAGATTATAAAAAAGACCAGAAAAAAACTTTTTACTTTCATTTCGTCCTCATTTAATTAAAGATTATTCATTTTCCTCATTGCCAAAAATACACATATTATCTTATTAATTTTTCTTAACTATATCAACATGTTTATTGAATAATGGTTGTATGGTGGTTGTAATCTTATTAAAACCAAAATGAAATAAACAGTGTCCGATTAATCCCGGGATTGAACATGAATAACATCAGATGAAATCTGGTGGAATAAAGATTTCCCCATCCCACAAAACACCGGAGGTGTTTTGTGGGATATTGCTCTTTGGGCGAGCGATTTAACAGCTTAACACAAGCCCTTATAAGAGATTATTGTCCTGAAAATTATTGACAGGACTTATGTCAAGTTGTTTTTACTCATCTCACAGTTAATTAAAAACTTGATTATAACCCATAAAATATTTAATGTATCTTTATGAAAACTATTCGCACCCGGGTTGCGACGCATGATAGCCGACAGGAAAATTTGCTGGTTTTCGGCTATGATCCGGAATCGATTGAACAGAAGATAGAGCGCCTTGATATTCGGAAAAGGGAATATATGTCTTCTCTTAGATATACACTGACGTTAGACAAAATTTCGATAAGGAAAATCAATGCCATATGACAAATCACAATTAGACAATTTGCTCGCTAATGGGTATCTGGTTGTTGGTCCTGTTATGTCTCTATCAAAACTAACACAGAATTCTATTGCGAACTTTCTTTCTGTTTTTAGTGTCTCACTAAGCCCACAAACTCTTCTCGATCACAGTAACAGAAACAGAACCCTAATAATGCTAAGACATCCCTCTACTAGACATCAAATTGAAATAATTACATCGGATGACCATGTTATAACAAGGGCAAAAGCTCAACGGAGTTATCAGGAGGAACCTATTGGTTTGCTAATTCGAGCTCTTTGTTCTGCACTGGGTGGACGGTCATCCCATGAGCGAATTTTTCATTTAGATCAGATGATAGCCAGTTTGGATGGCCTTTGGAATTGGCAGTTCAAATTAAGTGAAAGGGTTGGGACATTTGAAGCCATCAAACGCATTGAAACGACCGATAGAGGTTCTGCTGAGGAAGCACTTGACGAGCTAAACCATTTGTTGGATTTCTTTGCATATCTTTATCAAGTCGGTTTTTACAGACAACATTTAAGTATTTCGCAAATTCCACGACTGGAACCAACAGTTTCTGTTGGGGCAGTAGAAAGAATGCTAACTGCCGTTACTAAAAAAGATATTCATGACATTGAAGTTGTGTTGTCGTCTCCTAAAGCGATTGTCGCAGTTAGAGGGCTTAACCAATCTTATATTGAGAACTGCATGCCTAGCCGCCTATCGATGCTTTGGGCGGCTGCTGAACATGTGTTTAGCAACAAACCTGAGCGACTGCTTTCAAATGATGAAATTACATGCTTGTTTAAAGCAGCGGAGACTATAGGAAGTCTCCGAAAAGACTCTCAACGTCTGGGTGACTTTAAAAAGGCCTTGCAAAATCCTGATCGACTGCCTCTCAAGAGCCGAAATTTACGCATGGCTGAAGCTATTGCGCCTGTCATGAATATCACCACTGAAGTTGCATATTCCAAAGTTCGTAGAGCTTCGGAATTACGAGGGAAAAACGTCCATCGGCTTTCTCAAGATTGGAAAGACATAGAAGATTCTGAGAAATTCTTGCAAGAAGCTCTATTGTGCTATATTGCAAAGAGTAAGGTACCTGAAAAGGAAGATTGATGGCAAAACTTTGTCTAACAGCGTGTTTGTGCTTCACTTCGCTCACCCAAATGCCTTCGGCAACTTCTTTTATCCGCGAACCGTTGGGTAACATGTAGGGAAAAATATTAATTTTGTAAAAAAAGGTCAAATATGGCATACGATTCAGTAGATAAATTACAAAATGCTCTTGGAGAGAAAGTGTTTCATTACACGCAGGACAAGAAGAAAGCAGCAGGTAGGGCACTCGGAACAATGGTTGAAATAATTACTTACTATCTTCTGAAAACTTGGAACTTTAACAACTCAATTTCAATAGAAAGAAGACTTGTTGAATATGGGAATGAAGATATATCACACAACGTTGAGTACTCCTTACACCCAATAATCAAAGAGTATGAAGTCAGTGTTCCCAATGACGGAAATTCTATTACAGCAACCAAGATATTAAAGGTATTAGAGGAAAAAGCCAGTACTTCCAAGTTTGATAAAAAGAACAACAATCTTCTCGACAAGTATAATATTCTGCGCAATGCTTGTACAATTGGCGAATCCAAAGACTCATTCCTAGTAACCAGCTTTAAGACCGTTGGAAAACAAGTATATGAGATCTTGGTTTTTGAGCAAATGCAAAAGCCCTACGCCATATTTGAATGCAAAAGGGTTGGAATTGAAGAAGGCAACAAAAAAGGTCCTCAGACAATAGAAAAAGCCAAACAGGGAGCTTATGTTGCAAGAACCGCCTCCTCACTACAAAAAACCAGAACAGACAAAGGCGAAAAGTATGGAATAATTTACCGCTCAGACAATAAACCATATATCAAACCTTACGTTGAGTTGATGGAAGAAATCATTTACTCTGACGACACCGAACTACTCAAGAAATTTATCCTAACGGTAGGCGTTGTAAGTAATCACGGGAACTGGTTCACAGCAGAAAACCATAATAAAGAATTGAAAGTTTTATCTCAGTCTTACGACTGGCTCATTTTCTTAACCGATAACGGGTTAGCACAATTCATAGACGAACTACTGCTTAACCCAATACAAAAATACATCAAAGTTCAAGAAGCCTTCAAAAGCAGTTATGCTGCTGACAAAAAGCGAAATGTTTTTACAAAAGTTAAAATGGACTTTGATACAGGCGCTGTTTTACTTAAATACTTCTCTGACAAACAGAAAGAGATTGAAGGTTGGTTTAACGTTATTGCGCCAGAAGGGAAAACAATTACTGAATTAAAGGTAGAACTGATAGAGTTGCGTTCAAAAAACTGGAAAGAAATACTATGAGTGCAGGAAGAACAGTAAATTCTCAAAGCCAAAGTTGGGGCACTCCCCTCAAATATGTAAAAGCCATTAAGCGATTTTTTAGCGGCTCCATTGCATTAGACCCATGTTCAAATGAATATTCAATCGTTCATGCAGAGACAGAATTTATGCTTCCGAAAAATGACGGACTTAGAGAAGATTGGAACTACCCGACCATTTATATGAATCCACCATACGGTGCCGACAGAGAAAGAGGAACAACAATAAAAAACTGGTTAGCCAAGTGTTCTTTAACACATCGAAAATATGGTTCTGAAATATTGGCTTTAGTCCCTGTTGCAACAAATACTGGACATTGGAAACAAAGTGTTTTCGGACAAGCAAAAGCCATTTGTTTTCTTTATGACACAAGACTAAAATTCACTGAAAATGGTTCAGGTGCAGGCAAAGGTGCACCTATGGCTTGTGCAATGATTTATTGGGGACGCAACTACGAAAAATTCTATGACATATTTATTGAATATGGTGCTGTCGTTGACTTATCAAATCTTCAAGGAGAAGAAATAGGTGCTACAAGAAATCACATTAAATTAAAATTTGAATAAAGCACGATTGCCCGACAATGTATATAAAAAATAGGCGAAACAGTAGTAGCATCAGGGTTTGTAGCTGTTTCAACTTTATCGTAACTTGAAAGAGAAGTGCTTCGAAATCGCCTACTTTTCATATACTTTACGTTAACTGCACTAAAATTTCTCGGGAAGAATGACAAAAGTTAAATTCATACATATAGCAGATCTTCACCTTGACACCCCGTTTAAAGGGCTTTCAAACTGGAATAGCGATTTAGCATCAAAATTGAAAGATGCTACATTTAAAAGTTTCCGGAATACTGTTGACCTGTGTCTGAAAGAAAATGTTGACTTCTTAATAATTTCAGGCGACGTTTTTGACGATCAGAATAAAAGTTTAGCGGCACAAATTAAATTTGTTGATGAACTGAAAAGACTATCCGATAATGCAATACCGGTCTATTTCACTTGTGGAAATCACGATCCCTTAAGTTCATGGCTGCCTAGTTTACAACTGCCGGAGAACGTTTTTCGTTTTGGTTCTGCTAAAGTGGAAAAATACACCTATAAGAAAGGCAATGCTCCCATAGCAGACATCTATGGCATTAGTTTTCAGAATAAATCCGTCAAAAAGAATCTGGCGGTTAAGTACAAACTAACAGGCAAACCGGCTCCAATTTCTATTGCTGTTCTCCATGGCACGGTAGGCGCAGCCGGGCCGCATGAGAATTATGCTCCATTCAAGGTAGCCGATGTGATGGGTCAGCAGTATGATTATTGGGCCTTAGGGCATATTCATAAAAGACAGATCATTCATGAATCCAATCCGGCAATAGTTTATCCCGGAAATCCACAAGGCCGGGATTTCGGTGAAACCGGAGCAAAAGGATGTTACATCGTTGAAATTAAAGAGGGTAATACCCCGGGATTTGAATTTATTCCCACCCAGGTAATCAGATTTGAGGAAGTGGAAATCAACCTGACGGGAGAAGACAGAATTGACCGGTTACCGGGCATAATTGAGGAAGCTAAAAGCGCTATTGACGATTATAATGAAAACACAAGCTACATTTTAAGAATTACCCTGAAAGGGAGAACCGCTCTGCATGCTCAATTAAACAAAAAAGGAGAAATTGAGCAACTGCTTGAACATTTCAATGACGGGCAATTGAGTCAGGCGAATTTTACCTGGATTGACCGATTCGATTTAAAAACCCAACCGGATATCGACATTGAACGAGTTGCCCGGGGAACGGATTTTACCGCGGAAATATTGAAAGCTATTAAAAAAAATGAAGACGATTCCGTAAAACTCCAAAAATTGATTGAAGATATCGATATGG
>DPVY01000053.1 GCA_003527965.1 Fidelibacterota bacterium | reverse complement strand
TGCCAAAATATCGAAAAACACCGAATCGTAAAAAGTTATAACCGAGGTTTTTTGTAGTCTTGTAAATTTGAGCCGGATCGGAGTAATCCGCTATATGGATGTCACATTCCACGAAATGAGCGGAGTAGCTGACGGCAATCAGCCATTGAGAATAACGAATTGTTCTCGAAAGATCAAAAGCAACATTTGTTAAATGAAAATCATCGGGTCCTTTAAGATGGTCGATATGAAAACAGGCATTGCTTGATTTTTGAGGTGTGCCCCAGGATGTGCTCAAAAAGGAGCCTGCCGTCTGGATATTATCGTCAAGCCATTCGTAGCTGGAGATGTTGCCGCCGATACTCAGGTTAGGTGAAATTGAATATTTCATCCAAAAGGAAGGAAATCCCCAGGTTGTCGTCCGGAATTCCGGAATGGCGAGGGAATTTAATTTTACGCCGACTGATAGCCGGGGATTGTCAGCATAGCCAAGAAAAGCTAACGGTGGTGTCTGTTCGACGGTGATGATTCCGATTATAGGTTGCAGCGTTTGACGTAGTTGAGATGGAGCGGTGCCCGATAAATTTAAACTATAAGCAAAAAGATCCGCCGATAATGCGAACATCAGGAAAGAAAAGGCAATATTGCGGAAATAATTAATTGGCAAAGTAGAGGTTATGTGAATGATTAACGGATAATACCACGGTCGCTTTTTTTTATAAAATCAATAATGTTATCTGTTTCAGGCGCCGATGGCAGTTGCTCCTGAATTGCCGTAACTGCCTCAGAAACATTATACTGTGAATTATAAATCAGTTTGTAAGCCTTTTTCAGGTTTTTTACGGTTTCACTGGAAAACTTACGGCGCCGCAAGCCAATAATATTAAGCCCTTCGAATTTTAAGGGTTCGCCGGCGGAGATAATATAAGGCGGAACGTCTTTGGTTACCCGGTAATGACCGCCGATCAAACTATGTTGACCGATTTTTACAAATTGATGGATGCCCACCATTCCGCCGATGATGACCCAGTCCTGAATCTCAACATGTCCGGCAATATTAGTCGCGTTCGCAATAACCACATTATTACCAACAATACAATCGTGGGCAACATGGACATAAGCCATAATCAGGCAATCCGATCCGATCACCGTTTTGTGGTGCGCTTTCGTGCCGCGGTTGACGGTTACAAATTCACGGATAACGGTGCGGTCGCCGATTTCAACAGTGGTTTTTTCATCGTCAAATTTTAGATCCTGGGGAATTTCACCCAGAACGGTATGATGCAATACTTTGCACGCTTTACCGAGACGTGTGCCGGAACATAACAGGACATAGGAACCTATCTCTGAATTATCGCCAATCAATACATCTTCTTGGATAAGTGAATAGGGACCGATTTTTACATTTTTACCGATCTTAACATTGGACTCAATAATAGCGGTTGGATGAATTTGACTACTCATATTACATATCCGCTACAGATGCCATCATGGTTGCTTCGGCGACGATATCGTCGTTGACATAAGCTATACCGCGCATTTTACACATCGAGAGGCGAAATTGGATCAATTTTACTTCCAGGCGCAGCTGGTCACCGGGAGTAACGGTTTTTCGCCAACGGACATCATTAAGACCTGTGAACAGGACTAATTTATCCTCTGGGTTTTCAATAGTATTCAGAAGTAACAGTCCACCGGCCTGCGCTAATGCTTCTACAATCAAAACACCGGGCATGACTTTCCGCATTGGGAAATGACCGGTGAAGAAGGGTTCGTTAATTGTAACATTTTTTATAGCCGAAACGGTTTTTCCGGGCGTCATATCCAGAATCCGGTCGACTAAAAGGAAAGGATAACGGTGGGGGAGAATGCGTTCTATACCGTGAATATCAAACAGGGCGTTAGACACTTTCCGGGGCTGATATTTATCCCGGAGCAGGATTTTTTCATATTCTTTGCGGATTTTTTTGACAAGGTTTACATTGTGAGCATGCCCGCTGCGGGCTGCTATGATATGTCCCTGGATCGGCACACCCAAGAGGGCAAAATCACCGATGACGTCTAATATTTTATGACGGACTGCCTCGTTATAGTAACGCAGTTCTACGCCGTTTAAGGTTCCTTTTTGACCGGCGATGACTTTGCTTTTAATGTTAAACATGTTCGTCAGCCGGTTGATATCAGCCTGGTCGATTTCCCGATCGATAAAAACAACAGAGTTGTCAACATTACCGCCTTTTATGAGACCCATGTTTTTTAAATGCTCAACTTCGCTGAGGGTGCAAAAGGTTCTGGCGGAAGCATAGTCGGTTTCAAACTCGTCGGCGAGCGAATACATAGCGGAATATTGGGTGCCGATAGAGGGAATATCATAGTCAATCATAAATGTAATACGAAAATTTTCCGCCGGTAACACGTGAACATCGACGCCGTGTTTAGGATCCGTATATTGGATGATCTTATCGATAATCAATACGTCCTGGATAGCATCCTGCTCAACAATCTCGGCTTTTTTCAGAGCCCTGACATATTCGATGGAGCTGCCGTCGCAAACCGGGGGTTCGATATTATTGACTTCAATGAAGATATTGTTAATCTCGAGACCGGCAACAGCAGCTAAAACATGTTCAACCGTGTGAATTTGAACACCATTTTGAGCGATTGTGGTTCCTCTGGAAATATCGACAACATGATTAATATCGGCAACAATTTCAGGACAGTTCTTCACGTCGGTTCTGATAAAGCGAATGCCGGAATTTTCCGGCGCGGGTTTAAAAGTGATTGTACTCTTTACTCCGGTGTGAAGACCAATTCCGGATACAGATACAGGATTTTTTATAGTATGTTGATTCCTTGACATTTCTATTTTCCTTGTTTCAGCTGTTCAAGCTCTCTTGCGATTATTTTAAGTCGTTCTTTAATATCGGGTATTGACCGGATATTGCCGATTTCTCGGCGTGCCTTACTCTGTTCCTGGGCAGGATAGCCAAACATTATCGCACCGGGAGGAACATCCTTTGAAATTCCTGACTGGGCGGCGATAATCGCTCCTTTGCCGACTTTTAAATGCCCGGCGATGCCGACCTGTCCGGCAATGGTCACTCCATCTGCTATTTGAGTACTGCCGGCTATGCCGCTTTGGGCAGCAATAAAGCAATATTGTCCAATTTTTACATTATGGGCAACCTGAATAAAATTATCCAGTTTAGTTCCTTTTCCAATTACGGTATTTCCTAATGTCCCGCGATCGATGGCGCAGTTTGCGCCGATTTCAACATCATCACTAATAACAACGCCGCCCTCCTGAGGTATTTTGGAGATACCATCTTCAGTACGGACAAATCCATAGCCGTCGCTACCGATTACCACTCCCGAGTGGATGATAACATCGTTACCGATTTGACATCGATGATAAATGCTAACATTAGAGTAAATGACCGCCGCTGATCCGATTGTCGATTCTTTACCGATATATATATTGCCAAACAGGACTGTTTTATCACCAATTACAACATGATCGTCAATGATTACATTGGGACCAATATAGATATCTTTACCGACGGTTGCAGTTTTAGCAATGCTTGCTGCCGGGTCAATTTGCGGCTTTGGCAACGGAATCCGTGGGCGAAATTTTGCGATCAGGAGTGAAAATGCATAATTGGGGTTTTCTACCAGGATCAGATTCTTAAACTCACCTTTAAAATCTTTCGGAACGAGAATTGCCTCGGCACCGGTTGTTTCGAGGAACTTAGTATATTTCGGGTTTGATAGAAAACTAAGTTCACCCTTCTTAGCATTTTGTATTTCCGCGATATCGGTAATGACCGCATCCGGATTGCCTTTGAGACCTCCCTGGACAATCCGGGAAATTTGAGCGAGAGTATAGGTCATTTACTTACTTCGTTTTAATTCGTAAAGTACCTTGTCGGTTAAATCGTGAACCGGTTCGGCGTACAGAATGTTTCCCGCTACAGTGTCAAATATGAAGTCGTATTTGTTTTCTTTTCCGACCTTTTCGATTACCTGTTTGATTTTTTCCAGGACAGGTCCGACCAATTCGGCCTGCTTGCGATAGATTTCACCCTCAGGGCCCATTTTTTCGACTTGATAACGCTGAATGGATTGCTGCATCTGGCTAATCTCATTTTCTTTGGTCTGGCGGCGGGATTCGCTCATAATCATCTTTTGACGTTCAAAATCCTTGCTTAAACTGTCGAGTTTTGCAAGCATTCCTCTGTATTCTTCTTCCATCTTTTTGGCTTCGATATCCAATTTACTCTGAGCTTCCTTGGCCTGATCGAATTCGACCAGAATTCGGTCAGAGTTAACAAAACCGATTTTTGTGTCTTGACCTAACGCAACATTTGCGGTGCTTACAACAAGAAGCAATCCGATTAGCATCATTGAGATTTTTTTCACTGTTTCCTCCGTATGTTTTAAAATGACTGTCCAAAAATAAAGTGGGTTTTCCATCCTTCGGGCTTTCCATAACCTGGATATCCTTCCGGATCGATATCGTCGAATCCATATCCCAGATCAACACCAAGCATCCCGAGAGCGGGCATAAAAAAGCGGACGCCGAATCCAGCCGACCTTCGCAGGTCAAAAGGATCGGTTCTTTTAAGATCTTTCCAGACGTTGCCCGCCTCGGCAAAGATTAGCCCGTAAATTGTGGGCTCCTGGGAAATTGGGACACGGTATTCAAGAGAATATTTAAAAAGGGTTTCACCACCCCAAGGTGAATATCCACTGGTAGAGCCTGAGCGAACAGGTCCGACGGCATTATCGGCATAACCCCGCAGGGCGACGCCGTAGATCATTCCGCTCCCACCCATAATGAAACGTTCATCGGGAGGAATAATGGAATTTTCTCTTATTTTCTTGATTACGCCGAATTCAACATGATTGAATAAAACCAGTTTCCAGATTGTCGGTATATAATAATCCAGGCTGAAATTGTGCTTATGAAAGTGTTCGGTTCCTCCTAAGAAACCACCGGAAAGCGAGGCTGACCATGATAATACAGAACCGGTAGTTGGAAACTCCGGGCGGTCACGGCTATCCCGTGATATGACCTGTGTCAGACTGATGCCGGTAGTTTTGGGCTGTCCAAGAAGGACCGATTGTAAATAGGCTTCATCCAGATTACGGTATTCTTTTTTGGCGGCGGAGAAAATCCAGGTTCCCCTGAAATATGAATCCGGCCATTTGAACCGACGTCCCCAACGCAAAGATCCGCCCAGCTGAGTCAAATCAAAAGGGTAGTAGTAATATCCGTTACTGCCTCGTTCGCTGTAAAATATACTGGCGCCGGCGAGATTTGGAGAATCATAAACCCAGGGATCGGTAAAACTAAGAGAGATTGATTTATAAGGGGTGGCGCCCGAACCGGCGATACTGTACTGAGCGCCCTGCTGATAACTGATACCAACCTTCTGACCGCGACCGCGGAAATTAGTGAATTCCACACCACCACCACCGATTAATCCATACATCTGGCTGATGCTGAATGAGAGATTTGCCCGATCGGAGGATTTTTCCACAACGGAAATTTCAATGTCGATTTCATCTTCACTAACCGGAACGACATCGGGTACAACATCGCTGAAATAGTTCAAAATGAAAATTTCACGTTGACTGCGCATCAGCGCCTGGCGGCTAAATATGTCACCGGGAAAAACTTTTAATTCTCGGCGAATCACATTTTCATGAGTTCGGTCATTGCC
>DPVY01000110.1 GCA_003527965.1 Fidelibacterota bacterium | reverse complement strand
ATTCTTTCTGTTTTTCATTGCTTGAGGATATCGTTTGTTATATTCTGGCATTTTTGTCTTCTTTTTTGATTTAAGAACAAGGAACACCGATTAACGATTTTTGATTTGCCCTGTTGAATGTAGTAAACTATTCCACAGGGTTAATTTCGATTTGCTCATTGCTTCAGATTATTTTGTGCTGTTTCAATACTTTTTACAAAAATCGATATCAGCTCATTATTCTCTTTTTTTGCTTTTTCTATTTTCGCTTCTGTTTTGTATAACTTTGCTTTCTGGATTATTTTCAGGCAGATAAATGTTTCTCGCAATTCTTTTAAAACAACTTTCATTTTGTGGATAAAATCTTTTCTAGACTCTCCACTTTGTGCTTCACCATAATTTAGAGAAACAGATGTTCCGGAACGAACTAATTGTCCTGACAGATGATTTCCTGCCTTTGTATTTGGCATTTCCATTACTATTTCAATTATCAAGACTGAAAATTCAATCAATCGTTCTTCTAAATCATATTTATTCATTTCGGTCTCTACTGCTCCAAAAGGATGCCCATGGCATAAAATCTTAAATCGTTAATCCCTGTTCAATATTCAATTTATTCTTTCTGTTTTTCATTGCTCGAGGATATCGTTTGTTATATTCTGGCATTTTTGTCTTCTTTTTTGATTTAAGAACAAGGAACACCGATTAACGATTTTTGATTCTGTTTTGGATAACATTATAAAATCTTAAATCGTTAATCCCTGTTCAATATTCAATTTATTCTTTCTGTTTTTCATTGCTCGAGGATAACGAAGGCATATAGATCTTTTCGTTTACTGCGCACAGACTGCGATTATTGCGCCGGCGGTTTAGAATTTACTATATTCCCAAACTTTTGATTACCTGTTTCACGCTCGCGGGATCCTGCATTATATAGAAATGGATACAGGGAACGCCGCTGTTCAGCAGCTCCTCTACCTGCTTTCGGGCATAATCGATGCCGATTTCCTTGACTTCGGTATTGTTTTTCGCCGCCTGGACATCCTGCACCAGTTTATCGGGAAAGCTGATATTGAAATGACGCGGTAAAGATGTCAGATGGAACTTGCTGGTTAGTAGTTTTATTCCGGGAATAATGGGAACCGTGATTCCGGCTTCCCGGCATTTATCGACAAATTTGAAATATTTTGCATTATTAAATATCATCTGGGTAACGATATAGTCAGCGCCGGCATCGACTTTCTGTTTCAAATAACGAATATCGGCAGCCAGGCTGGGGGCTTCTTCATGTTTTTCCGGGTAAGCGCCAACCCCAATGCAAAAGTCGGTGGGATCAGCGTCCTGTTCATCCTCCAGGAAAACGCCGGAGTTCATGTTTTTGATTTGGCAAACAAGATCTTTAGCGTAATTATTCACAGTCCGATCCGGTTGATGGATTTTTTTATAATTGCGAACGTCGCCGCGCACGGCAAAGATGTTATCAATCCCGAGATAATTCAGTTCGATCAAAGCATCCTCGGTCTCTTCGCGCGTAAAGCCATTACATAATAGATGCACAACAGTTTCCACCTTGAAGCGATACTTAATCGCAGCCGACAAACCAATTGTTCCGGGTCGTTTGCGGGTGATTTTGCGCATAAATGTTCCGTCGGGTTGCTCAATATAGTCGGCATCGGCGGCATGACTGGTAACATCGATGAACGGCGGGTTAAAGACCATCAGTTCTTCGACAATCCGGTAAATAATATCGGCGTTCTTGCCCCGATCCGGAGGAATGATCTCGAAGCTGATCAGAGGCTTCTGCGCTTTTTCTAAGTATTCAATTACTTTCATATAAAATTTCTCTTTCCCCTTTGCGGTTTCAATATCCGGTAAGCATTCTCGTTCAGCAAAATTAGGTTTCGGAAAATATCTTGATTACCATCGGCATTTTTGGGCATCTCAATATATAATTTACCCAACATCTCACGGCAACGCAATAATTCTTTAAGTTGAAATTTCCATTTGGGGTCTTCGATAGTAAGATCGATTAGTTCAAAACCCCGCTCATAACAGGAGTTAACAAGATCGGGACGTTGACGCTGAATCCAACCGGCAGCTCGCTGCAATTCGCTGGCAATATTGAGTATTTGGAACTCTTTAGGGTATGACATCCACTTATCTATTCCGGATTTATAATAGCGAACTGGATACATTTAATGGGTATTGTGTTGTGAGTTGTAAGTTGTCAAAATATCAACAATTGTTGAACTATTTTTCTAATTTCATCACGGATTTCCGGATTCATCACATCCATGCCGGGATTGTCCTGGGACGGACGGATATTAATAAAAGAGCTGAATTCGAGTAAATCTGGTTCGGTGTTCCCGGGATATATATTGCCGCCCCAGATATTTTCCTGTTTTGAGCCTTTTTCCAGCAAAAGTGTTTCACAATCGGCATGCATTTCACCGTCGATGGCAATCCACCTGTTTTCTATATCAATGGCAAACTTTAGCAGTTCCATATAGCCGGTCTGACGGTTTTCGAAGAGCTTTTTAAGAGGTGTTGGTTCAGTGATAAATTGCATAATTGTTTATTCGTGATTAGTGCTTCATGAGAAGGTAAAGAAAATTCAAATTACATCAGCTACTATCTATTTTGCCCCTTTGCGTAATTGTTCCTGAACTTCAATGAGCCGGTTTAGATGTTCGCGATGGCTTCGATTCTTTTGATCATCAGAAAAATAGCGCCCCAGATCATACAACGTAACAAACTGTTCCAGGTTTTGTCCGGCAGAACGGTTCCGGTGATCCATAGATTCCCAGCGATTGAAAGCTGTGATTTTTTGCAGGTATTCACGGTATTCTGACTTCATCTTTTAAACGATATCAATCCTTACTTCGAGTAAATCTATTGGTAACTCCACCAAAAACCATATAAGGTATGTTGTGTAGCTCAAACTACCGGACAATAATATCCAGAGCCTTAAGAAGCCGGTTTCCCGGGTTTCTGATTGGTGTTTACTCATAAATGGTCAATTCGCCGTCCCTGCTCCAGTTCTATAGTCTGCCGTCGGCATGAGAAATAACGCCTTTTACGTCGTAAATAACACTTTTCCCGTTGCCTAATTCCCGGAGATCCATATTCAGAAATTGATTATGAGCAACCGCCAGTACGACAGCATCATACTTCTTCGCCAGATTTTGAATATTGAATTTTGAATTGGCAATCAGATCAATATCATATTCCGCCCTGACCTCTTCTGGATTCGCCCAGGGATCGTATACATCGACATTACAGCCGAAATCACGCAGTTCTTCGATGACGTCAATTACCCGGGAATTGCGGATATCGGGGCAATTCTCTTTGAAGGTAATTCCCAGCACAAGAACATTCGATCCGGCGACAGTAAATCCCTTTTTTATCATCAATTTAACCACCTGACTGGCGACATAGGTACCCATGGAGTCATTAATCCGGCGACCTGACAGGATTACTTCCGGATGATAGCCAATTTCCTGGGCTTTATGAGTCAGGTAATAGGGATCGACGCCAATACAGTGTCCGCCAACCAGACCCGGTCGAAACGGTAAAAAGTTCCACTTAGTGCCGGCGGCTTTGAGGACTTCCAGGGTATCTATTCCCATGATGTTAAAGATTTTTGCCAGTTCGTTAACAAAGGCGATATTCAGATCACGCTGAGAGTTTTCAATTACTTTGGCGGCTTCGGCTACTTTCAAAGACGGCGCCATATGAGTTCCCGCTTTAACAACAGCTTTGTACAGATCATCTACTTTTCGGGCAGTTTCCGGAGTCGAGCCGGAGGTTACTTTTTTGATAGTCGTAAAGGTGTGTTCCTTATCGCCGGGATTGATGCGTTCCGGTGAAAAGCCACAGAAAAAATCAACATTAAATTTTAATCCGCTGAATTTTTCCAGAACGGGAACACAGTCTTCTTCGGTTGCTCCGGGGTAGACAGTGGATTCATAGATGACAATATCGCCCCTTTTTAGCACGTTCCCGATACTTTCGGACGCTTTGATCAGGGGCGTCAGATCGGGGCGTTTGTATTTATCGATTGGAGTCGGCACTGTGACGATATAGTAATTGCAGCTACGTATATCGTTTAGATTATCAGTTAAAAATAGTCCGGTTTGAGTTTTGATATTTGAAATTTGAAACTTGAAATTGTCTACCAACACCGATTGAAGGTTGTCATCATCTACTTCCAGGGTGCTGTCATGACCATTCCGAAGTTCCGTCACCCGCCCGGTTTTAATGTCAAAACCAATTACGGGAAATTTCCTTGCGAATTCCACGGCGAGCGGCAAGCCCACATAGCCAAGCCCGATGACACCTATTTTTACATCATTCATTAATACTCCTGTGAGAAGAGGTTAAGGTTGAGGTTGAGGTTTATGAGTTCTTAAGAGATACAATGATTTGGTTGATATTTTTGACTATTGGTGAAAGCCGGGCATCGGAATTATTGTTATAGATAATTATGATTCCAATTGACGCCTGAGCTTCCATATATCTCTCTTAATATCAATCTTAATCTATAACTTTAAAGGTAAGGCAACTTTTTCCCCCGTCTGCGCCGATTTGTAGATTGCGATGATAAGCTCCAGGCTCTTGCGACCACTGCGTCCATCGGTGTTGGCTGCCGATTCACCTTTTAGAGTTGAAATTACATTTTTATAGTAAGGCAAATGTCCCAGACCGTAAATGTTGGGCGGGCTATAATTGGATTCTTCCACCAGGCGATCGTCATCATCATACTCTTCAAATTCCCATTTATCGATATGATTGACCGCCACGCCGCCAATTTTCGCAGTGCCTTTTTCACCGAGGATAGTGATTGATCCTTCAAAATTTTTGGGATAGGTCAGCATCGTAACGTTCATAGAACCAATTACACCATTGCGGAATTTAATAATCGCCGAGCCGGTGTCTTCGGTTTCGATTTGCCGCGCCATAGTAGCCGTAGTCGCCATTACATAATCTACGGGACCGATTAGCCATTGCAGGGTGTCAACATAATGGCTGGCCTGATTCATAAAAGAGCCACCGTCAAATTCCCAGGTTCCCCGCCATTTGGCAAGATCGTAATAGCTTTGCGGTCGTTGCCAGAAAACATTTGACTGCGCCATATAAATCTTTCCAAATCTTCCCTTCTGTACCGCTCTTCTTAACAGTTGGATGGTTGTATTAAGACGGTTTTGTTTCACCACAAAAAGATGAACTTTATTGATGTCACAGGCGTTGATCAGTTCATCTGCCGCTTCCAGAGTAATCGCCATCGGTTTTTCGGAAATGACGTTTATTCCCTTTTGTGCGGCTTTAATACCGTGCCGGGGATGCAAACCGCTGGGAGTGCAGATGGAAATGATATCAATATCGTCCCGTGCCAGCATTTTATCGTAATCGGTGTACCAGTCGACTCCGTATTTTTCACCGGCGTTTTTGGCTTTTTCCTCAATAATATCGCAGACGGCTACGAGTTTAAGGTCATCTTTTAATTGGTCAATTGATTCGAGGTGTTTCCCGGCAATCCGACCGCATCCGATGATGGCAATGTTTTTCATAATTTCAAATCCATGTTTAGTATTGTTGTTGTATGATGGTTATATGGCTGTTGTATAATGGTTTGCGATTTTATATCCCTACAACTAATTTAGCAACTACTATCCAACCACGTTACAACGGTCTTAGTTTACCTACATCCATACGATATTCTAATCCGCAGCGCGGACACGCTACCTCTTTATCGAATTTCGGTAAAATTTCACCGCATTCACAGACCCAGCCTTTTTGTTTAGCAGGCACACCGACCATCAGCGCATAATCGGGAACATCTCTTGTAATAACGGCGCCCGCTCCGATAAAAGCGTGTTTCCCGATTGTGTTTCCGCAGACGATGGTAGCATTCGCTCCAATCGAGGCGCCCTCTTTTACCAGAGTCTTATAATAAAATTCCGAACCTCTTTGCGGATATTTACAGCGCGGATCGATGACATTCGTGAAGACCATCGACGGTCCGCAGAACACATAATCTTCCAGCGTAACCCCCTCGTAAACCGAGACATTGTTCTGAATCTTGACGTAATCCCCGATGATGACGTTATTGCCGACATTCACATTCTGCCCGATAGAGACTTTTTTACCGATTTTCGCGCCGGACTGGATATGGGAAAAATGCCAGACTTTTGTGCCCTCGCCGATTTCGACGTTTTCGTCAATGTAAGAGGATTCGTGAATAAAATGATTGATATGGTTTTTCATCTTTCCTGCTTTCATTGTTTGTTTTTGGTATATGGTATAAGGTATAAGGTATAGGGAGTATAGGGTGTCAATGTTTCATCTTATTATTAATAACCTGCTGTTTCTTAACAAAGTTAATATATCCATTAATTAATTTTTTAGCATCTTCTATAATCATTAGACCATCATTATAAATATTTTTATCAATAAATTTGAGGTCAAAACACGAAATGAGATGATCTTTCAGCTCGTAAACGGATGCTCTGGATATTCGATAAAATTGCAATCCTTCTTTGTAGTAAAATCTTCCGTATCCTTCTGCTATATTTGCCGTTGAACTTATTGCTGCTCTTCTTATCTGCAAGTCAAGATTATATTTCTCTTCATTTGGTAAACAGTTCAATACTCTGCTGTAAAAATATTTTTTCACTTCTCTACACTTCTTCCATGCAAGTAAAGAAGTAAAATCTCTATCTGAACTATAGGCCACATTCGGTTCTTTAATAATGACGCTATCCTTTATTTCAGAACACAACTTTTTCCCCCTAATACCCTATACCGTATACCTCTTATATGAAAAACTCTTCTACCTTTTCAACAACATGCCCTCATGCATAAAACTCTTCAATCTTCTCTACCACATAGGCTTTCATCTCATCGGTCAATTCCGGGTAGATCGGCAGCGCGATGATATGTTCAGCCGCATATTCACTTATCGGAAAATCACCGGTTTTATAACCGAGATACTGAAAACATTCCTGCTGATGAAAGGGCACCGGATAGTAAACTTCACAACCGATATCATTTTTATGCAGATATTCAACCAGTTCATCCCGTTTTGCGGGGACCGAAAGTATATACTGGTTAAAAATATGAAACTCGCGTTGGTAGGCAATCACCGGTTTTTTTAATAACGGATTTGTCCAATGCTGATCATAAAAAACCGCATTCCTTTGCCGTCCGGCATGCCAACTGTCCAGATGCTTTAATTTTACTAACAACACTGCCGCCTGGATCGCGTCAAGGCGGAAATTGCCGCCAATCAGCGCGTGATAATATTTTGGATGAGAGCCGTGATTGCGCAGTTTTACCAGTTTTTCAGCCAATTCTTTATTATTAGTGGTTACCATACCGCCATCGCCAATTCCACCCAGATTTTTGCTCGGAAAAAATGAAAAACAGCCCAGAGTACCCATTGCACCGGCTCGTTTAACACCCTGCCTTGAGGGATAGCGGGAGCCGATAGCCTGGGCGGCGTCTTCAACTACCGGAATTCCGTACTGAGCGGCAATTTCCAGAATCGGATCCATGTCGGCGCACTGCCCATAGAGATGCACGGGGATGATAGCTTTTACTTTGTCAATTTTTGCGGGATTTGTTGCAAACCATTCCCGAATTTTTTCCGGGTCAATATTGTAGGTATCGGGATTAATATCCACGAAAACAGGTACGGCGTTTAAGCGGGCGACAACTCCAGCAGTGGCAAAAAAAGAATACGGGGTTGTCAATACCAGGTCGCCGGGTTTCACCTCC
>DPVY01000097.1:7902-13185 GCA_003527965.1 Fidelibacterota bacterium | reverse complement strand
AGAAAACCCGGTTATTTCAATGTGGATTTAAATATGTTCAAAGATTTCACCTTCAAAAACTATGATATAAGACTATTTACTCGTATTTATAATTTATTTGATAGAAAAAACCAGATGTGGGTATATAACGATAGCGGCACTGCAGATTTTACGCTCGATGAATTTTTGCGTAATCAGCAAAATCTTCCTGAACTGGTAAATACGATTAGTGAGTTTTACAGAAATCCAACTGCCTATTCCGAACCAAGACGTTTGGAAATGGGTATATCAATTAACTGGAAAAAATAAAATTAAATAAAGCGGATAGTTGTATATGTTAAAAATGAAAAAAACAGTAATTATTGTATATGTAAGCCTCTTGTTAACTAACTGGGCATTTTCCCAGATTGGTCGCGGCAGCCCCTTAGCCCGACGCACGGGAAAGCATAATGGAAACCAGGTTTTCTGTACATTTACCAATATGGGATATACAACCTGGAATGCCTGGAAGTACGAGGCGAATGGCTATGTGATTGACATCCAACCACTTGTAGGCGTTCGTTTACCAATCAGGGACTATCGGGTTAACGGATTATATGATGGCATTCCGGATACATTAACATCTGTTATATGTTGCAACACTCATGAAGGTGATTTTAATCCCAGCGGGTCGCAATTCTGGGGTTTCGAACCGATACCAGGCTTTTTTAATGAGTCTGTTCAGGGAAAAGAAATCGGTGTGGCAATGAGTCATTTGCCTGAGACCTGGCCACCTTACTGGCCCGATCACCCAAATTGGATTGATGAAAACGGCAATGTGGAATGGAATGGTTATTTTGGTCGGAGTATTATGAATGCCGACCAGGAAAGCTATTTTATGATGGATGATAATGCCGACGAAAAAATGTATGCAATTCATGGATTTTTACCTGACAGTACAGACCTTACGAGAAGAGGACAGGGAATCAGAGTGTCCGTCCGGGGTATGCAGTGGTCGAATTTTCTTGCCCAGGACGTTATTTTTTGGGTTTATGAAGTGGAAAATATTGGCACAACGAATTACGATCAGGCGACTTTCGGCGCCCTGGTTGGAACCTATGTAGGAGGAGCCGGCTCCGAATGGATTGATGACGCATCATTCTTTAATATTCGTGAATCTATTGTGTATTCATGGGACTTTGATAATTACGTTTCACTCGCCGCTAATCCCAGATGGAAAAACAATCCAACTGACGTAGGATACATTGGCTATGCTTTTCTCGAATCCCCGGGTAATCCCTATGATGGAATTGATAATGATGGTGATAACGCTAATTGGTCTGGTAACACAGCGCCATTTTTTTCAGAATCCTGTTTTCGACCTCACGAACTCAAGGCAGGAGATAAATTGATTTTGATCGATAAAAGCAGTTATGAACGTACCCAGTTTATCATGCCTGATTCCACGGTAGAAGTTATATCTATGGGAATCCGTTTCAGGCTTGTGCCTGATTCCACAATTCTCGAAGAAGGCAATATGATCCTGGGAGATGCCGGTCCGGAATTAAACCCTAACGCCTACGATAATATTGATAATGATTTAGACGGACTTATAGATGAGAACTATCAATTACATTATCGGGTGTACAAAGAGACAACAGATGGCGTTGTGCTTATAGATACGTTAAACCCCGTCCAATATAAAGACTACTTTACCGGCGCCGGGCTGTCCGATTTACTAATTGACGAAGCAAGGGATGACGGCATTGATAACGATGGAGACTGGGATCCTGAAAGGGATGATGTTGGCGCTGATGGTAAACCAAATACTAACGATAATGGTGAAGGTGATGGCGTGCCTACAGAAGGTGAACCTCACTTTGATTCAAAAGATGTAAACGAATCGGATCAGCTCGGATTAACGAATTTTGATTATTTTGTGCCCTCCTGGGCAATTCATCTGAACAACGAGGAGGAAATGTGGCTTAGAATGACTCCCGGGCGTTTTGATGTGCCTGAGTCGGTCGTTAAAAACAGACCGATTAGAGGCGAGGATGGGGACTTTGTTTTCGGATCCGGATATTTTCCTTTGAATTCCAAAAAAATACAGCGCTTTTCAATAGCTCTGGTTTATGGCGAAGATTATAAAAGTGTAGTGAGAAACCGGCAGATCGCTCAATTGATATATGATTCCAACTATAATTTTCCGCGACCACCGGATAAACCCACGGTGCACGCCGTTGCTGAAGATGGTAGAGTAGTTCTCTATTGGGACCGGGTTGCGGAGAGTTCTTATGATAAAGTCCTCGATGAATATGATTTTGAAGGATATAAAATATACAAAGGAACCGATCCCTATTTTTCCGATTGTAAAACGATTTCAAACGGTTACGGTGAATTAGTTGACTATCAGCCTTATGAGCAGATGGATTTGAAAAATGGCATTAAGGGCTTTTTTGATTCGGACCCGCTTCTCTATCAATTGAGCAGCGGAAAGCCATATTATTTAGGCAACGATACGGGAATTAAAAATTCCTTTATTGATGAAGATGTCGATAACGGTAAGACCTACTATTATGCCGTATGTGCTTATGATAGAGGAAATGCTGGAAAATCCATTTACCCGTCGGAAAATAATAAGTCCATTACTATGGATGAAACCGGAAAACTCACTTTTGACAAGAATACGGTAATGGTTGTGCCAAATGCTCCGGTATGTAATTACGAACCGCCGGAATCAGGTATTCCTCTTGAAAGATTATCCGGAACATCATCTATAACGCCTTTTATGGAAGTCATTGACCCGGTTAAAATAGAGGATGCGACATATTTTATTACATTTACCGATTCTCTCGTAAGAAACGAAGTGAATGTGGCGTGGGCTTATTCTGTAATCGATTCCGCTACAAATGATACAATCATACTTGAAAATACACACTGGGGTCCTGAAAACGGAGATGTATTTAAGGGGACTCGTTTATCCTTTGACACAAGATATCAGAATCTCAAATATATTGCGGTTGATACGACAACAACTCGTTGGTCGGATTCCAGCGCTCAAAATCTGGAGTATGTAGCTACCGAATTTGAATGGGAAGATGTTAAAAGTATAAGATGTCCATACGATTATATGTTGGTTTTTTATGATGAATATAATTGTCAATCTTCAAATTTATCCAAAATATTTACTGCTGGATCACCATTAAAAGTGAAACCAACTAATTTCCGGATATTCGATGTTACCAAACCGGGAAACCCTATTGAAATTGAATATGGGCTGATTGATAAACCGCAACATCCCGGAACTATCTCTCACTTTGCCATTCTGTTTTTAACGTCGCCGGACAGTTCCCAATTATCATGGCGTCTTGTTTTTAAGGATAAAAATTCAGAAACAGTCAGCAAAATTCCGGCAGCGGGCGACACTCTGTTTCTTAATTTTTACAAACCCTTCACCGCCCGGGACAGGTTTGTCTATCGGGCATTAAAATCTTCCATTAATTCCGATAAACTTTCGGATAAAATGAAAAAGATTAAAGTTGTTCCGAATCCTTACGTTGTGACCAATTCATTTGAGAAGCCCTTGCCGTATGAAGTAAGAGGAAGAGGCGAAAGAGTAATATATTTCACTCATCTTCCTGCTGATGCCAGGATATATATTTACAGCACCGATGGGAGCTTAGTGCGCAAACTCCAGCATGATAGTGTTTTCGAAGACGGTACTGTCACCTGGGATTTACGGACAAGGGAAGGTCTGGACGCCAGTTATGGAGTTTATTTTTATATAGTTGAAGCAGGTGGAAAATCAAAGTCCGGTAAGTTGGCAATAATAAAATAGAAAAACAGGATAGATAATGATTAAAAAAACAATCCTCTTTATCACGATATTATTTACTATTTCATGGGCACAGGATAAAGTTGGCACTTCGGCTGCTCCATTTTTAAATATTCTGGTTGGTGCGCGTGCTTCGGCGATGGGTGGAGCTTTTGTCGCTATCGCTAACAATTCTACAGCTACTTACTGGAATCCGGGAGGACTTTCAAGGGTTAAGCAAAACGAATTTACCGTCAATCATATGAAATGGCTTGTTGGCTCTGAGAAATATTTTATCAGTGCTGTCTATAAAGTCGGAAATGGCGCGGTTGGTGTGAGTTTAAATCAATTGGATTATGGCGAAGAAGAGATAACCACTGTAACCAACCCGGAAGGCACCGGAGAGCGGTGGGGCGCCCGTGATATGGCAGTTGGACTCTCATACGCAGCTAATTTGACTGATCGTTTTTCAATCGGCGGTACGGTGAAGTATATATCTCAGGAAATCTGGCATGAACATAGCAGCGCGTATGCCGTCGATGTTGGACTTTTATTTATAAGCCAAATCAAGAATATTCGGATCGGAATGGATGTTGCCAATTTTGGCGGTGAAATGCAGATGACTGGAAAGGATTTAATGCAACCGGTGGATGTCGATCCCGGACATGCCGGTAATAATGAAAATATCACAGCCCTTTTTCAAACCAAACCCTGGCCTCTGCCATTAATCTTTAGTGTGGGACTTGCGGCAGATCCGATTAGCAATACTTTCGGGCGGTGGACAGTTGCGGTAGACGCCCTGCATCCCAATAATAATAATTCATACCTGAATCTCGGAACAGAGTTTTCATGGAAAGAAACATTGTTCCTCAGAACCGGGTATTCTTCTCTCTTTAAAAGCAATGCCGAAGAGGGACTTACTTTGGGGTTTGGTGTTGCTCAACGCTTAAATAATATTTTTATCGGAGTGGATTATAGCTATATTGATATGAAAAGGTTCGGAGGCATTTCAGATTATTCAATTTCAATCGGCTTTTAAGTGGTTAGCGCTAAGCTTAAAAACTTAATCCTTTAAGATTCGTGAGGGACTGTGAGAGGGTCGGCGACTGACATCACACAATCCGGAGCGTCCTTTTTCCTTGTATCTTTTGATCCATTTCATGACAGTCACACGCGTTGTGCCGAACTCTCCGGCCGTTTGGCTGATACCATGCTCAAGAGCATACAAAACCATATTGAGACGCATAGAAGAAGGATTTTTCATTTCACGATACAAATCATAATAGTTAATTTTAATCATAGGCTTTCACTTTGTTCATTAATGGGTAGTTTAGGTTATCTAAACTACCCGTGCAAGCCGTTTTTAAAAGAACCCGATTCAAAGGCTTGTTTCGCTACGCTCAACAAGCCTTTGAATCTCTTGGAAAAGATCCTGATTAACCATCAGGATACTAACTACCTGTATACCATGTCCTGATACTTTACATTTTTGATGTTTTTTCTCTGCATCA
>DPVY01000097.1:0-7745 GCA_003527965.1 Fidelibacterota bacterium | reverse complement strand
CCGTGCAAGCCGTTTTTAAAAGAACCCGATTCAAAGGCTTGTTTCGCTACGCTCAACAAGCCTTTGAATATCTTAGAAAAGATCCTGATTAACCATCAGGATACTAACTACCTAAATCTCATTATCGATAGAAAAACCAGATCTACTATTGATGAACAGACATTGATTTCAACGGTCTTAATAAACAGACCGGGCGCTGGAAATCATTTCATAATAAAGTCAAAGTCTGTCAGATGCTCTTCGGCATTCAGTTGTACAGCCTGATAAGTGGTGTCGGCATAAAGATCATAACCACGGGCTGAGATATCGTAGGTACCCGCTAAAAGGATCAGCATATATTCCCCGGATTCGCCTGTTAGTGTGGTAATCGAATCATCCCCGGCTACGGCGTAGACAGAAATATTCCGAATACCCGTCCCCGACGTATCTGTCACGGTTCCGACAATAGTGCCCGACAATTGGCTCTTAAAGACACGAAAGGTCGGCTGCAGAATATAGCGGTCATTGTTAGCATATTGATGGATAGACCGTTCAGCATCGAAATCCAGATAAAATTCGACGATTTCATCGGGCGAGATGGAAAAACCGAGATTGCATTTGACACCCGACTGGCTGCTGCTGGGAACTTTCAGATCATAGGTGTTGCCGTCCACTACTATAGTGGAACTGTCGCCAAGCAGAAGTCGCTGCTGAGAGTAGTGACCCTCTTCAAGATCGGTTTGAACCAGCGTTGCCATTTCGCCGTTGACCAGTTCCAGAAAATCGATAGTCGTATCCGTATCGCTTAACACAATCCATTCACCTAATGTATCACTTTCGGTTTCTGAGACAGATTTATGCACGCTTACTTCGACAATATTCAAAAATATATGTTCCACATTGCCCTGGAAAGGTGCATCAAAAGCCCGAATTATAATTTGTCCGGTTTCCGTTTCGTTCTCGCTGTTGCTGTCACAGCCGATAAGAAGAACAAGAGAAAGGGTTAATAGAATGAGTAGGTATTTTTTCATGGTGCCTCCTGATGTTTTGAGTTATTGTTTAATAATTTTCATGGTTAATTTTAAATAATATTCGACTAAAGGAAAGTGACGAAAATCACAGAAAAAGAATGAGGCTATCTTCCGACTGCTCCAAAAACTGAAAAACAGGTTATGCAAGTTTAGACGATATATGGCGATACCTTTTACTAAAAGCCAGGTTGATAGTCTATTCTCACGCTATAAAAGCGGTTGTTACTAATACGACAAAGTCATTGCAGTATAAATAAAATAAATATGGGGTTGATTCAATAAGTTTAAACGGTTAATTTTACACATGGCAAAAATAAACCCGAGTAAATGATTTACCGAAGGAGACATCATGGATCTGAAAGCAACGATTAAAACCTATTTTCAAGAGCATTCTGATGAGATTCGCAGTAAAGTTATCGAACTGACAAAAGAGATGTGCGCCCAAAAAACCGTAAATGTGGTTTCCGAAAAGCTGTCGGAGCATCCTTACCTGAAAATCAGAGGAGAAGAATATCGTGTGGCGGAGATCGTCAAACGCGAGATGGATAAGATCGGCATTCCTTATGATGAATTTGCCCGCATGGAGGGTCGTCCTAATGTTATTGGTACAATAGGAAAAGATAATAGTGGCAAACGTCTTTTAATGCCCGCCCATATGGATATTGTGCCCGCCGGTGAAGGCTGGGATACCGATCCTTATGAAGTTGTGGAAAAAGACGGTCTGCTGATCGGTCGCGGTACTCTCGACAATAAGGGACCGCTGGCATCGATAATAGCGGCGGTTGATGTTTTGAAAAAATTGAAAATCGATGAAGAGTTAGAGGGACAATTAATGATAGCCGCTCTCGCTGATGAAGAGGCGGAAGATCCTGACGGTATCGATTATGGAATTGGTTATTTAATGGAAGAAAAACTAATAGCTCCGACCTATTCGATTATTCCCGATATCGGCGAAAATATGAAATCCATCGATATTGCCGAAAAAGGACGCACTGTATTCAAGATTACTGCGATTGGCAAACAGGCTCACGGTTCGACCCCTGAACGGGGCATTAATGCCGTCTATATGATGGCAAAGTTGGTGAATGAAATCGAAAAACTGAAGTTTGATTATAAAGTGCATCCGGTACTTGGTCATCCGTCATTGAATTTAGGCGAAATTCACGGCGGCGCCGCCCCGAACATTGTACCCGGCACCTGCGTTATCTATATCGATATCCGCTCGGTTCCCGGTATGACAAAAGAAGGTGTTATTGCTCAGTTAAAAGGCTGTGCCGGGATGGTAAAAGACGGCAAGTTTAATATCGAGGTAATGTCCTGGAACGAGCCTCATGCCATTGATCCGAAAAACGAAGTGGTGGATACCATTCAAGCCAATACCAGGGAAGTGCTTGGTTTTGTTCCTGAACCCATAGGGCAGGGGGGCGGCACGTATGCCAAGACCCTCAATCTCAAAGGTGTAATGGCAGTTGGTTGGGGACCCGGCGACGACAACGCTTTTCACGTTGCCAACGAATATGTGGAGATACAGCAGTTAGTTGATTTTGCGCTGCTGACCTGTCTCTGCGCCATTGATCTGCTTCACTAAAATATAACTATTGTTATAAGAGCCTTGCGAAGGTAGAACTTGTCCCGTAGTTGGCAGGAAACCTTCGCAGGGCTTTTTTTATTTTTTGAGAAATTCTTCCGCCTTGAGCAGTTGTTCCGGTTTGCCGATATCTAAAAACTGAGCCGGATCATGGCGGAATGCCCGGATAGGGTAGGATGAGCAAATTTGCAGATATAAATCGATTATGGAAAATACATCTTCGGCAGGCATAAGTTTGAATATTTTTGGGTCGATCATGTGAATACCGCTGAATGCTAAAGCCTCACGATTTCCGGAATCCCGGGCAACCTCGCGGATTTCACCTGTCTTTTTATTCTGCCAGCCCGTCATCTCGTTTTTATCGTTAAACAACAGACATCGGGATGTCGCGCGTTGGCTCACGGCGAGAGTCACGAGAGATCCGGAGCTTTTATGAGCCATAGTCATTGCCGATAAATCGATCCTGGACAACACATCCACATTATGTAACAGGATAGGTTCATTGCCTTGCAGAAGGTGGGCTGCTTTTTTTAGACCGCCACCGGTATCCAATAATTTTCCGCACTCATCGGAGATCTGAATATTGAGACCAAAGTTGTTGTTTTGTTTGAGAAATTCTATGATCAGGTTTGCAAAATGATGAACATTCACGACGATTTCGTTGAATCCGTATTCTTCCAGGCGATGGATAACATGTTCCAACAACGGTTTTCCATTGACTTCTATCAGCGCTTTAGGACGATTGTCGGTCAGAGGGCGCATCCTTGTACCCAGACCGGCGGCAAAGATCATCGCTTTCATTTTTGGTAATTACTCCAAATCTAATTCGGGATTATTATTCATATCCAGCTCTAAATGGCGGAGAACTAATCGGATATTGAATTTGTTTTTCAAATGTTCTGCCAATGCCTCGGCACAATAGACCGAACGGTGCTGCCCGCCGGTGCAGCCGAAGCTGACCATCAGATTAGTAAAATTACGTTGCAGATATTTTTCCACCGATTGATCGATCAGGTTATATACATTTGCTAAAAACGATTTAATACCGTTTTCTTTATCGAGAAAATCGATCACCGGTTTATCTTTACCGGTCAAACCGGCATATTTTTCATATCGACCGGGATTGTGGATAGCCCGGCAGTCAAAAACAAAACCGCCGCCGTGTCCCGAAACGTCGATCGGGATGCCGCGTTTATAAGAAAAACTGTTAACCGTTATTGTCAGTGTCTTCTGGCTGGTACTTATTTTTTGCAGGCGTTTGGAACGAACAACTTTTTGAAGAGCGCCCCATAACGCCGGAATTTCGATGGGTAATTGGACATTTTCCAGAATCGTGGCGAGATTTGCCAGGGCATAAGGGATGCTCTGTAAAAAATGTTCTTTCTTTTCGTAAAATCCCCGAAAGCCGTAGGAACCCATAGCCTGCATAATCCTGATCAGCACATAACCATAGAAATACCGGGTAAATTCTTCAGGTTGGATATCGATCTCTTTTGATACAATGGAAATGTAATGTTCAAGCAGGATTTTTCGCACCTCAACCGGCATATCGGCTTTGGAATCGTAAAGCAGAGACGCCAGGTCGTATTGTAAAGCACCCCGTCTGCCGCCCTGGTAATCGATAAAAAATGGTTTCCCGTTTTTCAGCATCACGTTGCGCGACTGGAAATCCCGGTAAAGGAAATATTCGGTTCCCGCCTGCAACAGGTAATCGGTTAAGGTCTGAAAATCCTCTTCCAGATCTTGTTCATCAAAGGGAATTTGCGCCAGTTTCAGGAAATAATATTTGAAATAATTCAGATCCCACATCATTGACCGTTTGTCAAAGCATGAGCGCGGGTAACAGAGGCTGTAATCCAGATTTTTTCCGGCGTTGATTTGAAATTTCGGCAGCTGTTCGATCACAGATTTATAGATATCAATAAGCCGGTCCGGATAACTTTTGCCGCTGCGGTTCTGATTAATGTATGTGTATAAAGTTGTATCGCCGAGGTCTTCCACGAGGTAAATGTTCTCTGCCAGGTTTTCCCGGTACAGAGCCGGCACATTTAAACCCAGGGAGTGAAAATGTTTGGTAAATTCGGTAAACGCCCGGTTCTCCTTTTTATCGGAATTATAGGCGCCGATAGCGGTCCGGGTTGTGCCTTTTATCCGATAATATTCCCGGTATGATCCTGAAGGAGGCAGTGGTTGAATGGTGACCACATTCTCCCCTGACCAATCTTCAAATAAACGAATGAGTTCCTGTTCAGTATGTATTTCCATAACAGTGCGATTTTAGTATTCATTTGCCAATTTATCAAGGTCAAAATAGTGAAAAATGCTCTAAAAGGGATAAACTATAAAATTTTCCGCTGCTGAATTTAAATTGACATGAAGTAATAAATGCAGTAATTTGGAGCGATTTTTGAGAAAGAATGATATTTAGATTCTGATACTAAACAATGATTAAAACTAAAGTGAAAATATTGTAGGCAGGATATGTACAGTTATTATACTTGGATGACAATATAAATATTACTCAAAACAAAACATAACTTTTAGAATTATTGCAGAAAGACTCATCATTTATGCAGAAATTTGAAAAAAACGGCCATATTATCTATCATGGAGAATCTCTTGAAATCCTTAGAAATGAAATTAGTGATAAAAGTATTGATCTAATTTTCATTGATCCTCCTTATAATATAGGAAAGGATTTTGATGGTAGAAAAGATAGATGGAAAAACGATAAAGATTATCTTAGCTGGTGTTACAAGTGGCTTGAGCTTTGTATTAATAAACTAAAAGAAAATGGCTCACTTTATGTAATGACTTCTACTCAATTCATGCCATATTTTGATGTTTTTCTTCGTGATAAGATACATATCATTTCGAGAATAGTGTGGTCATATGATAGCTCCGGTGTACAAGCAAAAAAATATTATGGCTCTCTTTATGAACCAATTCTATTTTGTGTTAAAGACAAGAATAATTACACATTTAATTTAAATGAAATCCTTGTAGAGGCAAAGACAGGATCGAAAAGGAAATTAATTGATTACAGAAAAAATCCTCCACAACAATACAATAGTAAAAAAGTGCCAGGGAATGTATGGGAATTTCCCCGTGTTAGATATAGGATGCCTGAATATGAAAATCATCCTTCTCAAAAACCTATAGCTTTATTGGAACGGATTATTAAAGCAAGCTCGAATGAAGGAGATATTGTATTAGACCCATTCTCGGGAGTATTTACAACTTCCTTCGTAGCAAAAAAACTTGGGCGAAAGTCTATTGGTATAGAAATTAGTGAAAAATATATAAAGATTGGTCTTAGAAGGGTAGGAATCGTTCTCAATTATAACGGTGAAAAATTAGAGAAAGAAATTCGCACTTTTGAAACCGAGAAAATTGAAAGATCAAAAATGCTAACTCTATTTGGAGAGCCTAATGGATCACGAATTTACAAAGGTCATAAGAAAAATATTACAAAATAATTTTGGATGTTTTTCCGAGGAGATATTTGATAAAAGCGATCTTCTTAAATATCTGAATATTAAGACTAAATCAGCACATAGAGGTTCCAAATATAGAGGAAGTTTTGCAAATATTTATGCGATTTATGTTCTAGTTGAAGATTATATAAAAAATAATTTTCACATAGAAAAAGGATATGAAGATTACGAAGGTGCAAGATTTTCTTGTCTTTTTAAAAGACAGCGCGAACTACCGTTTGGTTCCAAACTCCAGAATCATGCTCTTAATCATAGAATGAATCAAGAATTTCGTCAGCATTTTCCGACATGCGATTTTGTTCCAATTATACGAGATGCCGGTTCAAATAGGTATTGGTTCAATGAAAATTTATTAAAGATTAAAGTAAATGATACGATCTATAATATTTCTCACCCAATAATTCAAATAATTGACTCTTATATAGAGACAAAGAAAGGTGCTTTTAATCAATTTATTGATACTATTGAAAATCTAAAAAATATTGCAGATCAAGACTCAGAAAAAGTATATAAATTTATTACCGATTTACTTGCTCCGAATATTGATGCTAGAATTTTTGAAATTGTTAGTTTTGCGATATTAAAATATTTCTATCATGACCAAGTTGTCTATTTCGGATTTGATCTCGACAGCATTGAAGAACATAATTTAAGACTCTATAAAACAGGTCGTACAAATGCAAATGATGGCGGTATTGATTTTGTGATGAAACCACTTGGACGTTTTTTTCAAGTTACCGAATCAACAGACGTTAAAAAATACTTTTTAGACATTGATAAAATTCAGCGTTTTCCAGTCACATTCATTATTAAATCAGAACTAACTATTAAAGAATTAATCGAGAAAATCAAAGAAGATGCCATGAAACAATACGCTGTAAAAGCAATAGTTAAAAAATATATTGACGCTATAGAAGAGGTCTTCAATATTCGGAAATTAAAAAAACACTTTAAATATGCTGTTAAGCAAGGCTATCTTAAACAAATTATAAATGAGATCATTCTTCAAAGTAAATTGGAGTTTAATTATTATGAGGAATAAAATATCAATTTATATTTTACTAAATTTCATCTAACCATTATGTACACCTTTTCGTAGGTGATGCATTACCTATTAGAGTGTTTCTATGCAACGAATAACCATTGATTTACGCAGTGATACAGTAACCAAACCAAGTCCGGGAATGCGTGAAGCGATTGCCCGGGCAGACGTCGGAGATGATGTTTACGATGAAGATCCTACGATAAATCTTCTTCAGGAACGGGTTGCGGAATTAATGGGAAAGGAAGATGCACTGTATGTGCCCAGCGGTACAATGTCCAATCAAATTGCCATTAAAACCCACACTCATCCCGGTCAGGAAGTGATCTGTGAAGAAAATTGCCATATCTTTAATTATGAAGCCGGTGCGCCGGCTTTACTTTCGGGTGTGCAGATGCGTCCGCTTCGTGGTAAATATGGTGTTCTGGATATTGATGATGTTAAAAAGGCGATCCGGGAAGATAATTTACATCTTCCACCAACCGGTTTGATTTGTGTGGAAAATACCCATAACCGCGCCGGTGGTACGGTCTATCCACTTGACAATATTTCCACAATTGCCAACCTGGCAGCGCAAAAAGGGATTCCTCTGCATCTCGACGGCGCCC
>DPVY01000238.1 GCA_003527965.1 Fidelibacterota bacterium | reverse complement strand
TTCCAAGTGAATCAAAACAATTTGTTAAACAATTCAAGTAATTCAGAATATCCAAATGTTGTATCTTATTTTCCTGACGATTATAATTATTACGGTCGAATAAACTGCGGGGATACAGATGATAATAATCATCCAACAAGTAGTATCGGTATATATCCTATGGAGTTTCATTACTGGGAGGAGTATCACACAGTATATTTTCGATGGTATATTAATGAAGACACGTGGAATTCTATTAGTAGTTATGTACATATTGAAATTAATGTTTATGATACTTGGGGAAATCCATCCACCAGAAATAATATTTCATCTCCTACTTGTATCGATTGTGAGCCCCCGGAAGATGCTCCCGGTCCTCCGACATTAATAGATGTAGATTATATTCAAGCTTCAAGAAGCATTAAACTGGAATATGAAGAAGCTATAACGGGTGAATCTGATTATTTTGTAATATACCGTTGTCTATCAAATGAAACGATGACAGATGATGATGTTATTGGTATATCATCACATATTAGTGAATATTATGACGATAGTAATGAATTGAAACCGGGAGTAGAATATAAATATGCTGTTGCCGGTGTGAATTATGCTAGTGAAGGTTTAAATTCAAACGAATTAACAGTAATCTATGGCGAGCTTTTATCTTCAAATATCACTTCCTCCACTACACTTTCCGGAGCTTATTACTGTAATGGCACTACAATCTCAGATAATTCAACTGTTACAATAAACTCAGGAACATTAATTTTAATTAAGCCTAACAAAAGTATTATTGTGAATAGCGGTTCAAAAATAATAGCATGAATCAGAGCCGATTTTATTTACTTCTTATAGTGGCACCAGTCCCGGTTCCTGGAGTGGTGTTTATGTGTATGGCAGTAACAACAGCTTTAGGCATTGCACCTTTGAATATGGGAATTGGGCGTTAAGGCTCCAGGGTCCTGCTTCAGGTAACACAGTAGAGTACTGTACGTTTCGGAATAATTATGCCGGGCTTTATATCCGAGATAATAATGCGGAAGTGAAAAGTTGCAGGATTCATAATAACCAAAGCTATGGGGTCTATTGTTATAGCAATCCGGAAGTGAAATTTCAGGGCAACCGCATTTATGACAACCTCTTCTATATTCTCTTTTCTGATTATCTACTACCGGTAATTTAGACTCATTGTTTTATATCTACCGTTTCCCATTTTTCATCGGACAAATTCTTGACAATGATCACAATGCTGATAACCAGCAAGACCATTAACAGCGAACCCGATAGTAATCTTCCCAGAATCAAATGACCAAAACCAATCAACGCCGCATAGGTGCCGATGATCCCAAAAAGGCAGCCGATAATATTTCGTTTATTAAAAATATGCCCGGCACTGTAATCCTCTTTAACCTTATCTGCAATTTTCTTCCATCCCGGTCCGCCGGGATGGGTTCTTCTGTAAAATTCAATCAGTTTCGCTTCTTCGGTTGGTTTGGTCAACATGGTTGTTGTCAGCCAGACGGAAAGTGAAATAGGTAAGGTATAGATAAGCGTCCAGGGATAGGTCTTTTCGGGTAAGGTAATTAACACCACCAGAGCAATGGACAAAACGATCATGCTGATAATAAAGATAGATGAGCCGAGGTATTCCTTACGCCATGCCTTTTTGCTCAAGCCCCAGACAATCAGCGCCACAAAGGTCAGCAACACAATGGCAATTAAAATACCTTTCATCACGACAATCGAATCCACAAATAAAATAACGGCAATGACACCGATTAAACAGGCGATGGCCGATATTTCCGACCAGGCATTGATCCGCCACCAATACCAACGTGCCAGATAGACCACACCGATACCGGCATTGATGGCCCACAGCAATAACCACCCGGTAAAGATAGTATCCAGAAAGAAGGTAACAACGCCGCCTAGCACCGCCGAAAATATGACCGCCAGAATGGACATACGAACATAATGTTTCTCGGAAGCATTCTTTTTAATATAAGGGCGGTAAAAATCGTTGATCAGATATGAAGCGCCCCAATTGATTTGAGCGCTAATGGTTGACATGAATGCTGCCAGAAATGCTGCCAGCATTAATCCCAGGAAACCGGGTTTAAGATAGGTAAGCATGACGGCAATATATCCCAGTTCCGGATTCCTTACCAATTCGCCCGTGAGCGGACTCCTCTGAGCGATGCCGGGAAATAAAACGGCAGCTGCAAGCCCAACAATTATCCACGGCCATGGTCTTAAGACTACATGCCAGATATTAAACCAGAAATATCCCAGGAAAGAATGCTTTTCATTTTTGGCAGAAATCATACGCTGCGCGAAGTATGCTCCTCCATCGGTAGGTCCGGTAGTCCACCACATTAAGGTGATATAAAGAATAAATATTGTCCATCCATGGTTTGGCGCACCGATTGAAGGAATAATATCCAGCATTGCGCTTGCCTTTGCCGAACCATATATCTGTGGAAGTTGTTCTAGCATTGGTCCAAAACCACCTGCCACACCAACAGCAATAACAGCCAGGTACACCATCATCCCTATCGCCAAGAAAAACTGGAAGAAACTTGTCACCATAACTCCTGAAAGTCCTGAAATTGCCGTATATCCTACCGTAATTAAAATAGAAACAATAATGCCCCATAATTTTGGAACATTAAAGGCCATTCCGATAATATTCGTCAAAGCTAGAATCACAAAACCTATGGTAATGGCATTATAGGGAACAGCAAAATAAACAGCACGAAATCCTCGTAAAAAGGATGCTGCTTTGCCGGAATAGCGGATGTCAACAAGTTCATTATCCGTTAAAATTTTTGCCCGCCGCCACAAACGTGAAAAGAAATAAACACCCAGCATAAACTGCGGTACTTGTGCCCAGTAAAACCAAT
>DPVY01000332.1 GCA_003527965.1 Fidelibacterota bacterium | reverse complement strand
CAATGAATCAACGGCAGAAGTCATTCTCCCGCATGAATATATTCCTGCTTTCAAAGTTGGAGATAAGATTCCGGTGGCTGACCAACATGGGAAATTCCTCGAAGAGGCTGAAGTGGTGAAGATGCGATTTAATAAAAAATATAAAACTCATCTGGTGCATATTAAAACATCTCTAAAAAATGGCGCAAAAGTCAGCGGAATACGCGTTCAGCCGGAAAAAACCGTAAAACCGATGGCTGATCCCTCCTTTGAGTATGTGCCCGATAACGGCATCGTGTGTCATTGTGAAATGGTCACGGTCAAAGAATTGGTAACTTATATTAAAGAGCATAAAATTAGAGATGTCAACCATTTGAAACAGATTAGGGTCGGAATGGGCGCCTGTGGCGGTAAAAATTGTTCTGCCTTACTCCCGCAGGTATTCAAATTAGCCGGAGTAGATTGGAAAGAAGTCACTCCCGGCACTAAGCGACCTTTGAGTGTAGAAATTCCCATGTATGCCTTGATAAACGAAGAGGATGTTAAATAGACCATGAAATCATACGACGTAGCAATCATCGGTGCAGGCAGTATTGGCGTTCCGTTAAGTTTTTACCTGGCTCGGCGTGGTCTCAGCGTCCTTGTCTTAGAAAAATTACAATCACCCGGCAGAGGTCAAAACCGTGCAGCTATTGGCGGCATCCGGGCGACCCACTCCGATCCGGCAAAGATTAACATCTGTTTAAAGACTATTGAGATCATTTCTCATCTTGAAGAGGAACATGGGATTAATGTGGATTGGATCGCCGGCGGATACCTCTTTCCCGTCTATGATGAAGCCACAGAAAACAATCTCAAAACCCTCCTCGAATTTCAAAAACATTATCATCTGAATATCGGCTGGATCTCACCGGATGAGGTTGACAGAATAGTTTCGGGCATAAACCCGGAAAAACTACGGGGCGGTACCTATTCTCCTGATGATGGCTCCGCTTCGCCGCTTAAAACCATTGACGCTTTTTTCATGCTTTCCGGTCAACAGGGCACGGATTTTCACTTCAATGAAGAGGTAATCGAATTTGGCGTTGCAAACCGCCGGATAACGACAATTAAAACCAATGCCGGAATTTACTCAGCCGATTTGGTGATCGATGCTGCCGGAACCGATTCCCGGAAAATAGGCAATCTACTCGGTCTGGACGTGCCCGTATACCCCGACAGCCATGAAGCTGGCATTACAGAACCTGTCAAGCGATTTTTTGAGCCGATGGTTGTCGATGTTCGTCCGGAAAAAGGGTCGGCGAATTATTATTTTTACCAGAATATAGAAGGACAGGTGGTTTTTTGTATTACGCCGGATCCTAAAATTCCCGGAACCGATTGTGATAATACCTCGGTCTTTTTACCACAAGTAATAAAACGGATGGTTAATCTATATCCTCGTCTGAGAAACTTAAGAGTTCGCCGAACCTGGCGCGGTCTCTATCCCATGACTCCCGACGGATTTCCCATAGTAGGGTACAGCAGGGAAATTGAAAATCTGCTTTTGGCAACGGGTATGTGCGGTCAGGGGTATATGATCGGACCGGGATTGGGTGAATTTTTATCGGAAATTATTCTGGATAATAGTGATGAATATGTTGAGATTTTGAATCAACTGACGCTTTACCGCAGCTTCAGCGGGCAGGAAATGTTGAAATAAATCAATTTCATTGTACTACTTTTCAATCAAATTTGTAAATTATGGTTTAATTTATTTTCAGGAGATTTGATAT
This sequence comes from Fidelibacterota bacterium, assembly GCA_003527965.1. Lineage (GTDB taxonomy): Bacteria > Fidelibacterota > UBA2242 > UBA2242 > UBA2242 > DPVY01. The sequence goes on along the minus strand of DPVY01000332.1, from coordinate 4,149 downwards.
GTCTTTCAGGATTTCTCATAGAGCAAAAGCTCTTAAACCATCCCCAACCCTTGCAATGAACGCTCTGGCCTGCAACATGAAAGCTAAGGGCATTGATGTAATCAATTTTGGTGTCGGCGAGCCGGATTTTAACACACCCGATTATATTAAAGATGCCGGCATACAGGCAATTCATGATAATTTCACCCGCTATACCGCCGCCGCCGGCATTCCGGAACTTCGTCAGGCAATTGCCGCCAAATTACAACGCGATAACAATTTATCCTACGACCCCTGTGACATACTCGTTTCTCCGGGCGCTAAAGCATCTATCGTCAATATCCTGATGGCGATTTGTGACCCGAGGGATGAAGTTCTGATTCCATCCCCTTACTGGGTTAGTTATACGTCACAGGTAGAAATGGTCGACGCTCTCCCAATACTTTTGCCTACTAATGAAAACACCGATTTTAAGATTACTGCGAATCAGCTCGAAGAAGCGCTCAGTTCTCTTGCCAATCCTAAAGCATTGATTATAAACTCCCCCAATAATCCCACCGGCACGGTCTATTCAAAAGAAGAATTGCAAAAGATCGCGGAAGTCTGCCTGAAATACGATATTCTGATTATTTCCGATGAAATCTATGAAAAATTGATCTATGATGGTGAAAACCATTATTCCATCGCACAGGTATCTGAAGAAGTTAAAGAACACACAATCGTAATAAATGGCGTCTCAAAAGCCTATGCAATGACCGGTTGGCGACTTGGGTACTCTGCCGGTCCTCATGAAATCATTCAATGTGCCACCCGCATCCAGGGTCATACGACATCCTGCGTTACTTCAATTTCCCAAAAAGCCGCACTCGCCGCTCTCAACGAAGATGACGGCAGCATCGAGAAAATGCGCCGTGAATTTGAAAAACGCCGAAATTTTCTCGTATCGGAATTAAACCGGATTAATAATGTCAAATGTGCAATGCCCAAAGGCGCTTTTTATACAATGCCAAATGTTTCGTTCTATTTGCATAACAATAAAAAAGGCATTACCAATACGGTTGAATTATGTCACTATCTGCTCGAACATTCTCATATCGCCATCGTACCGGGTTCGGCATTCGGTATGGAAAATTATGTGCGCTTTTCCTATGCCAACAGTATGAAAAATCTGCAGGAAGGTCTGCAGCGTTTTAAAAAAGGTCTAGAATCTCTTATTTAATTACGGAATTTCTTTATGAATATATACGACGTCTATTTTTACGAAGCCTTTGACGAAGAAGAGCGTCAGATCAGGCAATTTCTGCCGGAAACCATCAGAGCCGGATTCACCTATAAAACTATCCAGGAATGCGATCATCTAAACGCTCCCGCCAGAATCATCAGCACCCGGACTCAGACTATCATTCCGGATTTATGGTTGACCGAAGCAGAAGCCTTTTTAACCCGCAGCACCGGTTACGATTACTTTCAATCACTTAAAAATAAAGCCGGTCAATCCGTACATTTCGGCTATTTACCGCTCTATTGCGCCCGGGCTGTCGCCGAACAGGCAATGCTGCTCTGGATGGCGCTCTGGCGTAAACTGCCACAGCAAACCGCACAATTTAAAACTTTCCACCGTGACGGTCTCACCGGACGGGAAAGCCGGGGAAAAAGCTTATTGGTTGTCGGAGTCGGAAATATCGGTTATGAGGTTGTGCAAATAGGTCGGGGATTGGATATGATCGTTAGAGGAGTCGATATTGTTCGTAAACACAACGATGTTGACTATGTAGATTTTGACGAAGCGCTGCCGGAAGCGGATATAATTGTTTCCGCCATGAATCTGACCCCGGAAAACACCGGCTATTTTCGTTATGAGCGCCTGAAGAAGGCAAAACCAGGCGCGTTATTTGTCAATGTCGCCCGTGGTGAACAATCACCGCCATCCGGTTTGAAACGACTCCTGGATGAAAATATTTTGGGCGGAATTGCTCTTGATGTTTATCCCTTTGAAAACGAGCTGGGGACCGCGCTCCGAATGAATTCAGAAATTAATAATGAAGAATTAAAAATTATTCAAACGTTATCCCGGTATCCAAACGTAATCTTTACACCCCATAATGCCTTCAATACGGCAGAATCCGTCGAGCGCAAGGCTGAACAATCGGTCGAACAGGTTCGGCATTTTACTGAAAAAGGTTCTTTTCTCTGGAATGTACCCAACCTGACGGAATAAAATCATACAATAATCCCGACTATTTGAAATTTTAAGAATAGCCAACGCATTCCCAGATACGGCGTTGTGACGGCAAAGAAAAATTCATATATGTACAAAAAACAGATTAGCCGGAACGAAGAGTGCATCGGATAAAAGGATGGTTTATAGAACCGTTCCAGCTATCTGTTAATTAAACTGAAAAAGAGGATAATCCATGGTTAACAAAAACATATTACAAACAATTGGTAGAACTCCGCTGGTTCGGATCAATCGTTTGAATCCCAACCCGAAAGTGGAGATATACGCCAAACTGGAAGGATTTAATCCAACCGGCTCCATCAAAGACCGGATAGCCCTGAAGATGATCGAGCAGGCTGAAAACGAGGGCAAACTGGACCGAAGTAAAACAATCATTGAACCGACTTCGGGAAATACCGGCATCGGTCTGGCAATGATCGGCGCTGTAAAAGGATATAACGTGGAAATCGTCATGAGTGAAGCCGTATCAGTGGAACGCCAAAAGATGATCCGGGCCTTCGGCGCAAAAGTCACGCTGACCGAAGCGCAAAACGGTACCGACGGTGCTATTCATAAAGCCCATGAACTGGTGCATGAGAATCCCGATAAATATTTCCTGCCGGACCAGTTTTCCAACAAATACAATAAGATAGCGCATTATAAGAGCACCGGACAGGAAATCTGGGAACAGACCAACGGCGAGGTGGATTATTTTGTTTCGTCAATCGGCACTTCCGGCACAATTATGGGCGTCGGCAAGTCTTTGCGGGAGAATAATCCTGCAATTAAAATCGTCTGTGCTCATCCCGAAAAAGGGCACTATATCCAGGGTCTGAAAAACATGGATGAAGCTATTGTACCTTCGATTTATGACCCTTCAAAAATCGATTTTATGGTAATGATCCAAACCGAAGAAGCCTTTGAAATGGCTCGCCGAATCGTCAAAGAAGAGGGCATATTTGTCGGAATGAGTAGCGGCGCGGCGATGCTGGCAGCTTATGAGGTTGCCCAAAAAATCGATTCCGGTATGATTGTCGTTATCTTTCCCGATCGCGGCGAAAAATATCTTAGCACAGCGCTGTTTGATAAATAAAAATCCAGCGACAAGAATAACATATTGTAATAATGAAGTATTGGAGTGATGCAATTTGAAATTTGAGATGGAGTAATAGAGTACTCCATCTCTCCTGTCTCTTTCACCACTTCTCATCGTACTTCGTCCAGAGCTCGTCGCCGAGTTTCCAAGCGCGATCGACAACTTTATTGCCCCAATCGATGCTATAATCAGTCAGATATTGCCGGGCTTTCTTCGGATTTTTCTTCAATAATTTGAGGGCTTCAGACTCTATTTTTTTCTGGTTGACAAACAGTTCCTGTTGCATGGGCTTCCAGACCGCCCAGACATCCTTGTGCATATCGCCCCAGCGCTGCGCTGACAGAGTTCCCACACGGTTAAATGCCCACCAGGCGGACTCGCGATTGAAGCCTTTGGTACGACCGGGCGTTTTATACGGTTTTGCTACATCGGTAATTGAACAGTACAACGGCACATAGATTGACGAAGCCACATTGTCAAAAGCCAGCCAGACGACACCGCCAACTTCATCGGGCAGCCAGTCGCGGGATTGAGTAATTGTAGCATACATAGTGTACCAGCGGGCGATCTGCCGTTCACCCCGCCAGCCCCAGCCACCATTGATCTTAAATAACGACAGCATATCGTACGGCATCCAGGGATTTGCTAAGGGTGAGATTTCATATTTACCGGTTTTGGGATTTTCCCACTTGATATTTTTCACAATGTCAAAGTCAGTATCCTGATACCAGTCCTGAAAAAGTTCCACCATTTTCGGCATAGTAATCAGCGTATCTGGTTTGACGGAAAATGGATAATTTTCGGAATCGGGATGCAATCCCAGTGACGGCGCCACCAGGTCAAAGACCCGCCATTC
>DPVY01000150.1 GCA_003527965.1 Fidelibacterota bacterium | reverse complement strand
CTGCCGATCATTACCGTTGCGGCATCGAGTGGAATTTTGAAAATCCACATTATCGAAAAATTGAAAAGGACAGTAAGAATAATAGGCAAAATGGAAATAACACCACCTACAAATGATCTGAATTGAATTGTCAGCAAAATCAACACTAAGCCAATAGCAAAGATGAGGCTGTATGTCTGGCTGGAAACAATATTATTGTCAATATCCTTATAAATTATGGGAAGTCCCGTCTGTTGAAAATCCATAATTATTGGTGTATCCGGTTGATCATTCAATTTCTCATACAAAGAAAGAGGAATTGCAATTTGAGTGTCGTTGATTTTCCAGATATCGCCAATCAATTTTTTCTTAAAATCAGAATGTAGGCTCAGATCTTCGGAAATTAATGGCGCTATTTCCGTTAATACACTATTTACTTTATTCCACTCTGTTTCATTTTCGATGATAGCTGCAATTGACATTGCCGCATAATCCAGCATCTCAGGGTCTTCCTCGTAATATGAAACAGGAATTACTTTTTCTAATTGAGATACAATATCATTATCAGTAAAACCTTGATTTTGCTTTACGTAATCGGTGATTGATTTAATTGCTTTTTTTCTGATAGCTGCCGATTCAATCATTAAATCGCTTTCTTCATCGTTAAAATAATCGGCTAATTTTTTGGAGAGATTATTGATTAAATCTACCCGGTTTATTGGAGCATCTTGATAAATATATTTTTGTAAAATTTTATTTAGAGCATTAGTATCTTTTATTTCAAGACCATAATGTATCGCATCAAAAGAAATGTTATCCAGAATATCCTTTACTATATATTGGTTTAACTCCTTTGATTCAGTGAATTCTGTCTCTGTAAAATTTACGCTTACCTTTTGTGGATCAATATGTTCAGAGATGTATTTATCAATACTATCAATTAGATCTCTACCTCGCTTTGTTTCAACCGTTCCCAGCTTTGCCTGTATCAGCCCTTCATTGTTTTGTGAATTGATTAGCTGCGGCAGGATTTCATTGCCCTCAAAAAAGAACCAGAGGTTTGCCACCTCTTCGCGAGTATCCGGAATGCAATAACGGTCATTCATTACATAATTCATTTCGCAGATTAAATCTGCAATGGACTGGGGACTATGAACATCATCTAAACTATTTAGATATTTCTCAAATTTCACTATTTCTTTTAAGACAGTTGGCTCTTTTAAATCACCTTTAACTAAAATCTGAATAGGAATAGAACCACCCAGTTTTGTTTCCATCATATCTTCTGCTTGACGGATCTCGCTATCTTTTTTGAAGTAATCTACCATATTTACTTCTCTGTTAATGTGAAAAAGAGAAATAACACCAATGACACAGACAATAAATCCGGTAAGTACGATTATAACTTTTCTTTTTAAAATTAATCCACTTAGTCCTTTCATAAAACGATTTGACGAAACACTTTTGGAATTATTTAGCTTATCAGTTTGTTTGGGCGGTGGCATAATTGATAACAAAGCTGGTAGAAAGGTAATGGAAACAATAAAAGCAAATAGAACACCGATTGCCGTGAAAATCCCAAATTCTTTGATTACAGTTAAATTGGAAGTTAAAAATGCCAGAAATCCAATAGACGTTGTCAAGCCTGCTAAAAAGATGGGAGTTCCGACTTCGCTGATTGTGTCTTTAATGCTTTCAATTTTACTATCGCCTTTTCGGATATCTTCCATATACTTATTTACTAAATGAATTCCGTAAGCGCTGCCGATAGCCATTAACAATATCGGCATACCATCCGAAGCGAGGGTAAGTTTAATACCCGATAAAGACATTAAACCCAACGCCCAGGTTGTGCTGACCATTACCGTAGCCAATGGTAATATTACGCCCCGTTTTGTACGAAAACTTACTGCCAACGTGATAACAAGTAAAATAAGTACTATAGGAATTAATTTAAAAATATCAGAATTTATAATATCGGTCAGAAAGATCATCTGGAAGGGAATACCTGCAAAATAAAGTTTCTCACTGCCTTCGGTGCTTAATGCAAATTCTTTCATTTCTCGTCCGACAGCAACTTTATCGACATCTTCTTTCAGGCGTGCCACTATTACTGCTATCGTTCCGTCTTCAGAAACAACATTTCCCCGGTACATCTCTTTGGACAATACATATTCTTTTATCCTTGCCAGCTCATCTTTATCAGCCAGAGTATCATAATTATCAATCGGTTTCCCGACTTCCAATCCCCCCTCGATTTTCTTTATATCAACAACGTCTGTCAGACTTGTCACATAAGATATTTCCGGCATTTCCTTAAACTTTTGGGTGATTATATTTATCCTGTTTATTGTATTAAAACTGAAAACATCATCAGCTTCCAGGGCAACCATTGCCAGTGAATTTCCACCAAATTTGTCGCCAACTTCATTAAACAGAATTACGTGAGGGGCGCTTTGCGGTAAATATTTCAGAACATCACTGTTGATCTCCAGATTTTTCAATTGAAACGCCATAAATGCCGTTATGATGACTGTTCCAACTATAATTCCAACACGATATTTAATAACCCATTCCGCGAATTTTCTCATTTTCTTATCCTTATAATTGATGGTTTCGTCCCGAAGGTCACGCAGGACTCCTCAGGAGGATCTCTTTGAGATAAAAAGTCTGAAGTCCCGACGTGTCGGGATGAATAATTTAGGTCAAAAACTTACTTTCAATCGAAATACGATCTCATCTAATCCTTTGATCATTCTGAACATGTTTGAGCCTTTTCCGTCAATGATAAAGGAGCCGATATTTAATTCAACATTATCTGACGGGAAGTAAGATAGCTCCGGTGCGTAAACTAAGCCGTAATTATTCTTCAAATCGTCCCAATCGTTAATGGCAACGGCTCCGCCAATAGGAACTAATTTAAATTTATCATTCAGGAAAGTTTTCTCCAGCCGGAATGTAAAGTAGTCATTCAATTCATCTTTACCCCGCTCATGCAGGAAACCGTGGAGATATTGTCCATTGAAATATAATCCGTTTTTGAAAGTATAATCGCCGCCCAAAACGAATTTGAAATACGGTTCGTCGTCTAAGGCTGCCGTTTGAGTCGTTTCCATCTGCCCTGTAGTGGGTGATGGTGCTATAGTTGTCATTGCAAGCTCTTCAGGCATATAAACAGCAGCGCTTTCGCTCCAAATGCCAACTGAGCCGATACTGCCGGCGAAATCTGCTCCAACTACTTGCATTTCTGGATAGATGATATCTGTAGCAATATCGACCGTGCCGATCAGATCAACCGGAGTTATTGTTGCTTTTGACAAAATCGGCAGATCATCGCGCCCTTTGAAATAACTCAATGACAGATCATAACCCAATAAGTTCGTGGATGCTTTCAATCCGATTTGGGATGATTCGGAAGGTTTTCGCTCCGGTAATATGACTGTATCAGATAATGTTCTTACAGGCATTCCCGGCGGCAAATCCATAGGTGCGGAGAAGGCATTTGCAAAATCTCCGAATGGAAGAGTCGCGGGTGTAAAAACTGGTACATATACTCCGTTAATAGTCAGGTTATCTCCGATGTAGTAGCTGGCGTTTACCGCATTTGTGCCGAGTTTTTCTCCAAAATTGAAAATATCCTCCAGGTCATCCGGTGAAATATTGCTGGTAGGATTTAGCGCATCCGCCGTTCCCCAGGCGATCACCTGGCGTCCGATGCGCACATCAAGATTTTTTAGCCCAAATCCGTATAAGTCCACATAAGCCTCGCGGAATTCCAGCCCCCACGGGTATACTTTATTTTTCTCCTGCATCTGTAAGTCCGAGAACCAACTCGTCACGGGAAAACCAAATCCACGAAGTCGAATTTCGCTGAAATAATGATATTTATCAGATGGCGCTCCTTCCAATCGTAGATTTAAGCGATTTTCATTCCAGGTAAATTTATTTGACTTTGTCTGTATGCGGTTGTCCGTTTGAATATATCCGGTGATACTTACACCATTATCTGCATATAGCCAACCGCCAACTATAAAAAGTCCTGCAATAGTGAGAAAAAATCTTTTACTATTCACTTTTTATCTCTCCTTTTTATCTGATTCTTTTCAAATTACGTTTTGTAAAAATATCGTCGGATAATCCGGAATCAAGTTCGATTTCGTTGACAATCATCTTTGTGCTGTGTGATATTTTAAGGTCTTTCATCTCCATTTGCTTTGCAATCTGATACTTTCCTATTCTTTCGATCTTATCTAAAGTAAGCGTCTTCCACAGATTACCGTTTTTATCGTAGTACTCAATTTTAGACGGCACGAAAGAATCCTTGTTTACCCACATTTTCAATTGACTGTAATCTTTTTCCAATTCAGGTTTGGGGGTGAGTTTAAGAGAATAGAGCTTATCGGACGATTCAATCAGTTGGGAATTGTAGTCTTTGGCAAAACTGAAAGAACTCATATCATCGTAGCTAAAATCCGTTCCCGCAAAATTTTGATTTTTTACGTGGCTGGCAATTAACCGCACTTTCCGAAATGCGGGCAAGTAGAGATACATAAGATCATTTGGTAAACTTAGAAAACTTATACCTTTCTGATCAGCGGGTGATAAGAACCTTACCAGTCTTTTATCGCCGCCTTTTTGGTAAATAACCATTTTGCGTTCATTTTGATTACTACTTTTATCCATTAGAATCATTGTGGATTTCATGTATTGGTCTTCAGGTGCGCAGGAAACTTCATCTACTTTTGTAAGTATTTCCTGAGCATCATTTAGCTGTGCATATCCTGTTGTACACAAGTTAATAGCCATAATTGCAACCAGCATCAAAACTGAAATTTGTTTCATAAAATATTTCCTCCGTTTTTTATTTTTATTATTTTAAAGAACCTAAAACTTTCATTGTCTCTTTATATCCGATTTCAATAGCGTCTTTCCCGCGATAAAATTCATATAAATTTATACATCTAGTGTCCGGCTCGATAACTAAATCGGGTTTGTAAAGTTCAATCTGAAGGTTTGCGATGACATCCTGGGCTATCCGGATGGTATTTTGTGAAATTTGAGTAATTTTCGGCGGTTCGTTTTTTTCATCAGGTATTGTATCATCTGTTTCGTCTTCGGTTTTGTTAAGATATTCCGCAATTTGGCGGCTGATATTTTCTAATGTTGCCAGTTTTTTCTTTTCATTATTTAAATTGTCAATTTTAATATATTCCTTCTCTTGCGAAGGCAACCCGGCATGAATTACATGAACCGCAATGACATAATCGGCACCCATTTCGCGGACAACATCTATCGGGACAGGATTCACCAGTCCGCCGTCAACTAAAAAAATATCTTGATATTTTACAGGAGTAAAAACAACAGGAATTGAAATACTCGCCCTGACTGCTTCAAGAAGGTTGCCCTTGTTGATGACGAATAATTTACCGGTAGAAATATCTGTCGCCGTTGCCGCAAAGGGGATCGGTAAATCCTCAATCTTTTTATCGCCATAAAATGTATATAAAAATTCTTTAACTTTTTTTCCGTTTATTAAGCCGGATGTGGAGAATCCGGGAACAAACAATTTCGCGGCGGTTTTCCAGTCAGTATCAACAGCGATTTTTTCAAGCGTGTCAATTGGGATGCCGGACGCATAAGCAGCCCCTATAAGAGCGCCCATACTGCTTCCCGAAATAAAATCAACCTGTATTCCGGCTTCTTCAAGCGCTTTGATAACGCCGATATGAGCCAGCCCCTTTGCGGCGCCCCCGCTAAGGGCAAGCCCGATTTTAAGATTATTGTCCTTTAATTGTTCAAAAGTGTAATTGACATTATTGGCTTCAGGTGATTTGTTTTTTTCGGCTCCGGTTGCAGCTGCGGAATAGCTATTTATAGTAAAGATAGAACATAAAAGGAGTAGAAATAGATATTTAAAGATATTGCCAAAATTAATATTAGTAGTTTCGTAAAAAGTATAAAATACTGGTATTCTGAACGAGGTACGAGTGCTCCGATAGGAGTCCCTGATGGGAAAGAATCTCTTTTGGACTCTCGTCGGAGATTCTTCTTCTCCCGA
>DPVY01000011.1 GCA_003527965.1 Fidelibacterota bacterium | reverse complement strand
CTATCTCGGCAGAGATCTCGAAGATGCCATCAAAGCCAATCTGATCACAGCCGATGATATTCCAAAAGGCATTCGAGCAAACCTGGGAATTAAAAACAGCGATATTATTAACAAACTGGTTTTTGATGTCATCGACTGGTCGAAAACAAACGGCAAAATCGGTTATTCGCCCGGGATGTTTGATCTGCTCAAAGAATTCAAGCAATTCAGCCGCATCCACATTTACGCCAATCCCAAAATGGAATACTGGAACACCTATTCCGAAACGGTTCTGAAATCCATTTACCGCTATCTATGTCAGCTTTTTGAAAAAAATCACGCTGACTTCGATGCCTATGCAGCAAGTAAAACGGCGCTGGATAGAAAATTCGGGAATTACATCAAAGCCTTACAGGAAATCTATGCCGCAAACGATTTTAACAGAGACACAATTCTGACGGACTATATCGCCGGAATGACCGACAGCTATGCATTACACTGTTTTGAAAATATTTTGACTACCGGAACCACGGGATTATAAAAAATTGATTAATTTATTCACAATGTGAGAAATCCAGATAATTATGAAAACAAAAGGTTTCAATGAATCAGCAAACCGATCATGCAAAATCCCTCGACGCCGAGCTATTTCAGACACGGCTTTTATCTTTTGTAAATGCTATTTCCGGGTTCGTCCATAATATCAGTAACCCGCTTACTTTAATCACTACCCGGGTTCAATTACTTAATCTGAAAATGCCACAGAACTCCGAGTTTGAGAAGATGGCCAACCAGAGTAAAATTATTGTATCAATGTTGAATAATCTCGCCTATATCAGTCAGAACATTGTTAGTACAGAAATCAAATCACTAAATATTAATGAACTTTTAAAAAATGAATTGACTTTTTTTCGGACCGATACATTTTTTAATCATGAGGTGAAGAAAAATTACCAATTCTATCCCAATCTGTCAAAAACAAAAGGTTTCTATTTTCATGTTTCAACCCTTTTCTTCTGTATTATGCATTTACAACTGTTCCTGATGCGGGACACTGCCGAAAAAACAATCTCTGTTAAAACATCTGAAAAAGATAATAACATTCTCATCGATATTTCCGGAACCGGAGGGATGCTGTCTGACAAAGAGGTAAACCAAATATGTTTAAAATCAATCAATTTGGAAACTGAGGATATAAAACCCAGGCAACTATTAATTAATAACCTTATAAAATCGCACCAAATAATACCTGGCAATTATATATTAACTATTAAAAGCGATCATGACCAAACTTATTATCAAATAGCAATCCCGATAATTCATGAGTAATCATTATGCATAAGCCACGATTATTAGTCGTCGATGACGAGCCCTATATCTGCGAAATTCTGGTGGAAATTCTCTGGGATAATGACTATCACATCGAATCCGCTTATAGTGGTAACGAAACAATAAAAAAATTCAGTGAAGGATTATTTGATCTCGTTTTGTTAGATATTGGCATGCCTGTTATGGGAGGGCTGGAAGTATTGAAGAGGCTGATCAGCTTGGACCCTAATGTTGCGGTCATCATGGTAACAGCACAACGTGATATTGAAACAGTTGTCGAAGCAATCAAAATGGGCGCCGAAGATTACATCCTCAAACCCTTCGACGATATTAATGTGATCAGAGTATCCGTTAAAAAAGCGCTTAAACTAAAAGCCGTCAAAGATGAAAACCGGTACCTGAAAGATCAATTAAAACGAAAATCAACAATTCATCCTATCATCGGCAACAGTCTTCAAATCCAGGAATTGATTCGAATGGTCAGAAAGGTTGCGCCATTGAACACAACGGTAATGATAATTGGCGAAACCGGGACGGGCAAGGAACTGATAGCACACGCCATTCATCAGTATAGCGACAGATCCGATAAGAAATTTATCAGTATAAACTGCGGTGGGTTGCCGGAAACATTGTTGGAATCGACCTTGTTCGGTTATGAAAAAGGTGCGTTTACGGGTGCTTACAAACGCACCAAAGGCGTCTTTGAGGAAGCGGAAGGTGGAACGTTATTTCTCGATGAAATCGCTGAAACCAGCCCCGCGCTGCAAGTGCGCTTTTTACGCGTTCTTCAGGAAAAAATATTCCAACGGGTGGGCGGTACGGAAAACATCAATTCGAATGTTCGAATCATTTCAGCGACAAATAAAGATATTCTCAAAGAAGTTGAAGCCGGTCGCTTCCGGGAGGACCTCCTGTACCGGTTAAATGTTATCACGCTCAGTATACCGCCATTAAGGGAGCGTCCGGATGACATACCCCTATTGGTAAAATGGTTTATTAAAAAATATGCAGCCGTTCATAATAAAAACGTCAGCGGCATTGAAAATAATGCCCTGGAATGCATGCAGAAATATGCCTGGCTGGGCAATGTTCGGGAATTGGAAAATGTAGTTGAACGAGCCGTTGCTTTATCGGAAAGCCCGCTGATCACCGATGCCGATCTGCCAAATACTATCGTTGCGGACCGAAACGGTATATCCTCAAAACAGCGCGTGAAATCATTTTCTGAAGCGAAGACCGATTTTGAAAAAACTTATCTGCTAAACATTCTAAAAAAACACAATTGGAATATTTCAAAAGCTGCCCGTGATGCAAATATACCCCGCCAAAACCTCTATCAGAAAATGAAGAAATACAACATTTCCCGTCCTTAATTGTCATATTTACATTACACCATGTAAAACTCCTCACCCTCTCGACTGTCCTCATAAATTCAAACATAACTCGCTAAACATGTCATGTATTTATGACATATGCGCCGTATAAGCTAAATACTTCATGTAAATATTCAGTAAACCTGT